>JAJFUN010000079.1 GCA_021372375.1 Pelosinus sp.
CTGCTTGTACTGCTGTGCAAGCAGACAAGAAATATATAGTGACTAATGCTGCAGGTAAACATTTATTGTTTTTCATAAAAAATCCTCCGTAGTATTTCCTAAACTATCATGCTAAAAATATCCATATATCATAACTATAGCATATGGCTTTTTCTTTTACTACTACAAAATATAAACTTTTACCTACTTTTAGAAATTCAGACAATAACTAAAAAAATGGTTGTAACCGCTTTTCGCAGGCCACAACCACCGCTCCTATCTCGTTTATTAAAATTAATTATCCAGAATACCAATTGAGGAAAACAGCTTCCTTTCAACCGCCTCGACATGTTTCTTGCGCAGCCACTCACCAATTTCTTTACCTACTAATTGCTTGGGAACAACTTCTCCTGCCGGCAAAACCATTGCGGCCTTTAGTGGGACTAACAGCGGGACTTTTAGCCCTGCGGCCACTGTAAGCAAATCAAATTCTTCTATAGTAAGTGCGCCGCGCCGTAATTTATTGATGGTTTCTACAATTCTTTCTGCAGTAGGATGTTCTAATAAGGCGATTGTTTGGCTAACCGTAACAGCGGCCGCCAGCCAATCACCAGGTAAAGTCATGCGGTTATGCCACAAGCATAAATCTTTTTCACCAAGCACTATTCCTACTGCGGCAAACCTCAGTTTAGCAGCTTGAGTGACGCTTGCCACCAAATCAAGTTTGAGCATTCCTCTGATAAACTCTTCCGGCGGCAACGCTGCCAGTTCTTTAAACGTAGCCGGCAATAAGCCGGTCTCAGCAAGTACCTTGAAAAACTTACTTGGCTCTGTTGCCTCTCTTAAAACCTTGCCTAGTTCCAAAACCATCCGTTCTACAGGTTCCTCGGCAAGTTCTTCTCTAGCCGCCATAGCCAGCTGCAATGTAGCAGCATCGATACTAAACCCAAAGCGGGCAGCATGACCGGCAAGCCTTAGCGCGCGCATCGGATCATCCGAAAAATGCTGACTGGTAGCTCTTAGCACCTTGTCGCTAATATCCTGTCTTCCCTGAAAAGGATCAATAATTTCGCCTGTCAGAGAGTCCTCCGCCATCGAATTAATGGTGGTATCGCGGCGAAAAAGATCTTGTTCAATTGTAATTTTAGGCTTAGCAGATACTCTAAACCCTTTGTAGCCGCTACCGACCTTTTCTTCGGTTCTGGCAAAAGCCACTTCACGCTTACTACCGTCAATAGTAAGCAAAAAAACCGGAAAAGACTTGCCGCATTCCTGCGCCTCCAGAAAAAGCAGTTTGAAATTTTTCTTTACCATACCTACGATACAAAAATCAATATCCTTGGGGACTGCCCCCATAAATTTATCACGAACACAGCCGCCGACCCGATAGGCGCGTCCCCCATTTTGGGCGACAATTTCAGCAAACTCTTTTTCCGTTAATCTGCTCATACTTTTGTTCCTCTTTCTTTTACTTCTATTATAAATACTGATTTTGGGCCATTTGCTTGCCTGTCATTGTCGCAAAGTTTTTCGCAATAATTTGCTGTACCTTGTTTTTGTCGTGAAAAAGCCCGTCTTCTTCAATATTGACAAACCAATCAGCTTCCCAGATTACCTGAAAATCAAGGCCGTCATTTTTGCTTGGCGTATGATGGCCGCCGACAATATAGGTCACTCTTTCTACTACCTCAGTAGATTCGCTGCGGCGCAGCATAATCTCACGCGCCACCGGCGGACCTTCGAGTTCCTGATATGTACCGGCAGATGAATGGTATTTTGCTTCGGCATTTTTAATGCCGATATCATGCAAAATAGCCGCAATAGTAATTATCCTAGAACGAGCATCGATAATATCTTCACCAGCCATAATGGCTTCGGCTGCCTTAAGTACCTTTAAAGCATGATTAATGCGACGCTGATCTACACCAAAATATTGTTTAAGCTCTGCAATATAGATTTCTTTATATGTTGTATTCATATGCTTCTCCCTTTATATCGTATTCTAACACATTAAGCAGCAAAAAGTTATTCGCAAAAGGGCCTTTTCTTAATAAACTCCATATCTCCTGTTCACTTAAAGCTCTATCTTGCCGCCGCATTTCTTTAAACATAGGTAATCCCCTATTCATATAATTATTAGTTCTGTTATTTATTTAATTTTTATTGTCCAAAATCCTTCATATATAAAGTATAAATTGAACTATGTGGGTTATATTAAAATCAAAGCTACTACCAAAATTCTTGACCACGGCTCTAAAATATACTATAATTCTCTTATCAAAAGGGAGTAATTAAAAATAGGTACTGTCAACATAATGGCGAGAAGCCTGGTAGTACCCGCGTTATGCGTAATGAGACTTTTGGTGCTTGTTTGAGCACCAGAAGTCTTTTTGTTTTAAAAGCGCAGCGTTTTATTTACTTTACTAATTTACAGGAGGTCTTTATGTTTGGAACTTATTTAGCGCTCATCATTGCCGTACTTGTCATTTATTATAGCTGTGAGCTCTTTATCAATGGAATTGAATGGGTAGGCAAAAAATTCAGCGTTTCAGAATCTGCAGTCGGCACCATCTTAGCCGCCTTTGGCACAGCACTGCCGGAAAGCGTCGTAACATTTGTAGCTGTTGCGATTAATTCCACTGCCGAGCAAAAGGATATTGGCGTTGGAGCCGCGCTAGGCGGGCCGCTGGTACTCGGAACCATTGCCTACGCAGTTGTCGGCATATGTCTCTTACTGTTTCGCAGTAAGAGAAAAATCGGTACCGAGATCGATATTGACAGCAAAAAATTAAGCCGTGACCAAGAATGGTTTGTTTCGATTTTTATTTTTAAGGTACTCTTAGGTTTATTTCTCTTTTCCTTTAAACCTATACTGGGCTTTTTGTTTTTAGCAGCTTATGGTCTGTATTTCTACAAAGAAATGCGGGCGGAATGCGATGATACATGCCGTCATTTGGAGCCGCTTAAATTTCAGCCAAGAAAACTTGAGCCTTCAACCTTCTGGGTAATGCTGCAGACGCTGCTGGCTCTTGTGCTGATATTCACCAGTTCCCAAGTATTCGTTAAAAACCTCGAGCTTGTCAGCAGCTACTTTAATATATCCCCTATTGTTGTGTCACTACTTCTAAGCCCTGTTGCTACTGAACTGCCAGAAATACTAAACGCTGTTATCTGGGTGCGTCAAGGCAAAGAGACACTGGCCCTTGGCAATATCAGCGGCGCCATGATGATTCAGGCAACCGTTCCCAGCGCATTTGGCATTTTCTTTACCCCTTGGCTGTTTGACGCGCATTTAATATGGTCAGGCATAGTTACCTTGCTTTCAGTATTCTATTTATTAAGTGTGCTCAAGAAGGACAAGTTATCGCCCCAGCGTCTAATTTATGCCGGCTTCGGTTATGTCCTATTTGCCGCAATATTTATCTTCTACCCTGCTTGAAAACAAGTCTAAAAAACGGGGCTGTCGCATTAGTACAATTGCTAATGCGACAGTGCCGTTTTTTATTTAATAATGAAGGCCGCTGCCGATTTTATATAAAATTTGACCCTTGTCTGCTATGGCAACAGGCAATTTACCGGACGGGCTAACAGCACCAAAAATCGCCGTCATTCCAGCATGAATATTAGCTTGGTTGGCCCCATATACCGCAAGATAAGCTTTAGCTTCGGGAAGATATAAAATATCATACGGCGTTCCTATCGCCATAACAATCAGTTTTTTTCCTGTCTTATCCGCATAGCGTGCAAGTGCGGCGGCAAAACTGGCCGCAGGCGTTTTCCCTGGTATCCGGTCAGCAAGCGTACTGCTATAGGTAGCAAGTATAATATAGTCGGTGTTTTCAATTGCTGCTTTCTGAGCTACTGTTAACTCACTAACGTTTTCATAATTGAACGAAATAAATTTCTGTACATGATTTTGCGCCATTCCTAAAAAAGCCTTCTCGCGCATCCCGTCAAGTATTTCTTGCCACGGCGCAAATAGTACTACCTTGCCCTCTTTTAACGGCAGCACGCTTTCCTCATTTTTAAGCATGGTCACAGCCTCAGCCGCCAATTTATTTTCAAGGTCTTTATGCTCCTTGCTGCCGACTATTTTGTGTGCTGCCTCCATTAGAGCACTATCTGACAAACCACTTCTCTTAATTCGCTGCTGTTTTAACCGTAAAATCCGTTTAACCGACTGATTAAGCCGTTCTTCAGAAATGACGCCTGATTTAATGGCCTCCAGCACCCCTGTATAGGCCTTAGGTAAATCACTTGGCATCAATAAAATATCTGCACCAGCCTCAATTGCC
This sequence comes from Pelosinus sp., assembly GCA_021372375.1. Taxonomy (GTDB): domain Bacteria; phylum Bacillota; class Negativicutes; order Propionisporales; family Propionisporaceae; genus JAJFUN01. The sequence goes on from JAJFUN010000079.1 coordinate 4,275, forward strand.
TGCACTACTGCTTGCTGCGGGCCAAAATGGTCTGAAATAGCCTTCATTTCCAGCGCATCAGTAATAATCACGCCATCATAACCAAAATTCCCCCGCAAAAGTTCTGTCAGAATTTTATAGGAAAGACTTGCCGGCACAAAAACCGGCTGACCGTCTTTTTGTGATATAACTGTTGTATTATCTAATGAAGGAAATGCGATATGGGCCGCCATTACCATATCTGCAGCGAATAGATTTTTGCGAAAAGGAGTAAGCTCCACTGCATCTAAATAGCTTTTATCAGCTAAAACACAAGGCAGACCTAAATGAGAATCTATTGAAGTATCACCATGCCCAGGAAAGTGCTTGATAGCCGACATTACACCATAATCATGAAGGCCTTGTATGTACTTAGCTCCCATCGCCCCAACTATTTTGGCATCAGCCCCAAAAGAGCGCAGGCCAATCACCGGATTATCCTGATTACTGTTTATATCGAGCGCAGGAGCCAAATCAAGGTTTATGCCAAGCGAATTTAATTCCTGCCCCAAAATGCTGCCTGCTATGTAGGCATTACTATCTTTGCCGGATGCCCCAAGCGCCATGTTGCCAGGCAGATTAGTGCCAAAGCTAAACCGATTGACCCGCCCCCCTTCCTGATCGACCGCAATAAAGAGCGGACTAGCCCCTGCCGCCTGCTGCAAATCACTACTTAACTTCACGGTTTGCTCTATATCCGCAAAGTTTTCCCGAAATAAAATGACGCCGCCCAAATGATACTTTTGTATTTCTTCTTTTACCGTCTGAGTAACTGCCGTAACCGGTTTACCATTTTCTTCACGAAACGCTGCCATAAATAACTGTCCTACTTTTTCTTCTAGGCTCATTTGCGCCACAGTACGGGTAAATACCTCATCTTGCGTAACTGTAGCTGACGGCTGAGCTATCGTCACAAAGAAAATAAGTACCAGACAAATCAGCAAATAATGCCGCATGCTGCACTCTCCTCTTCTTTACATTTCATTCTCTACAGTCTCTATACTACACACATAGTAAATATCCTGTTTGCTAATATAAAAAGAGGCTGTCCCATTTTTGAGTCTGTCATAGCATTTTCTTATTATTCACATAAAATTTTCCTATAGTTTATTAATTTTGTACAAAAATAATTGATTTTACGCGGCAATCAAGTTATTATAATAAATGAGATTAGCACTCATTGTGTTAGAGTGCTAACAAGTAAATTTATTAAAAAGGAGACTACATATATGACTCAGGAAACTAAAGAATTCCAAGCCGAAACCAAGCAGCTCTTGGACCTAATGGTACACTCCATTTATACCAATAAGGAAATTTTTCTACGGGAATTAATTTCTAATGCCTCAGATGCCTTGGACAAAATTCGTTTTGAATCCCTAACCAATCAGGATTTATTAGAGGGAAACACCGATTTTGAAATTTTTCTGCTGCCTGATGAGGCCAGCCAGACCCTGACTATTTCCGATAACGGTATTGGCATGACTTATGAGGAAGTTATCGAAAATATCGGTACCATCGCTAAATCCGGTACCAAACTCTTTTTAGAAAAACTAAAAGAAAAAGAAGCAAATGGCTCTGATACTGACTTGATTGGACAATTTGGCGTAGGCTTTTATTCGGCTTTTATGGTAGCAGACAAGGTTACCCTGCTCACCCGTGCCCCCGGACAAACTAAAGGTATCAAATGGGAATCAAAGGGTGACGGGACCTATACCATTGAAGAAACAGAAAAAGACCAACGCGGCACTACCATAATTTTAAAACTAAAAGAAGAATTCCATTCCGGCGAACACGCGGAAGAAAACTTCACTGACCGTTATAAACTAGAAGACCTGATCAAAAAATACTCTGATTATATCCGCTATCCAATTAAAATGAATTTCATTCATGAAGAAAAGCCTAAAGATGCGGACGGCAAACCGATTGAAGATGCACCAGCGACCCAAACCATTGAAGTACGCACCTTAAATTCCATGTCGCCGCTGTGGACTAAAAACAAAAATGAAATTAAACCAGAAGACTACCAGTCCTTTTATAAAAACCAATTTCATGACTGGGAAGAGCCGCTAGAAATTATCCATACCAAAGCCGAAGGTGCCGTAGAATATACTACGCTACTCTTTATTCCCTCACGCGCACCGTTTAATTTTTATAACCGTGACTATACCGCTGGCATTCAGCTTTACTCCAAACATGTTTTCATTATGGAAAATTGTCAGGACTTACTCCCAGAATATCTCCGTTTTGTTCGCGGCTTAGTTGATTCCGCCGACTTTTCCCTTAATATCTCCCGTGAGCTCTTACAGCAAAGTAAGCAATTAAAACTCATCGGCAAAAACCTCGAAAAGAGCGTGCTTAAAACATTAGATACTATGCTCAAAAAAGACCGCAGTAAATATGAAAAGTTCTGGCAGGAATTTGGCAAAGCCCTCAAGATTGGTGTTTATACCGATTTCCAAAACCGGGACAAACTAAAAGATTTGCTGCTCTTCTCCTCTTCTAAGGAAGCCGAAAGTTTAGTCAGCCTTGATGAATACATTGCCCGCATGCCGGAAAATCAAAAAGTAATCTATTATGCAACAGGCAAAGACCGTGACTCGGTAGAACGCTTGCCGCAAATGGAACTCCTACGCGAAAAAGGCTTAGAAGTACTGTATCTCCTCGATACAGTTGATGAATTTGCCATCGAAGCACTGCAAGAATACAAAGAAAAGAAGTTCCAATCAGTCAGCCGCGGTGACTTGCAGCTTGATGATATGGAATCGCCGGAAGCAAAAAAAGAAACGGAAGAAATCTCCAAAAACAACGAAGCGCTGATTAAGGCTATCAAAGAACAGCTTACAGGCAAAATTGCCGATGTAAAGATCAGTAATCGCCTCAAATCCAGTGCCGTCTGCCTGGTCAGCGATGATAAAGGCGTCAGTATTGCCATGGAACAAATCTTATCAGACATGAACAACAACATGTTCAAAGCCAATCGTATCCTAGAACTCAATCCTAATCACGCGGTATTTAGTACGTTAAGAAATCTGCATGAAACAAATGCGGACAGCTTCAAAGATTACTGCGACTTACTATATTCTCAGGCCCTCCTGGTCGAAGGCATCCTGCCGGAAGACCCCATTGGCTTTGCCAACAAAATCGCCAGCTTAATGGCGCAATCAGAAAAATAAGACAGAATACAAGAAAAAGTCCGTTTGACTCGTTGTCAAGCGGACTTTTTCTTGTATTCTGTCTTACTATCAGGTCTCATCCAAAATCTCACCTGTTTTAGTTAAGTCATATCCGCCCATTCCCTGCAACTCATTTTTGAAGGTTTGGGAGCGGATAACTGACAATAGTGCCTGAATTTCCGGCTTAGCTATATCCTCTTTGCGAAGAACAAAGTCATATTGCTCTTTTTGTAAAGGTATAAAGTCAATATTCCTTACCTGTAATGCGGCCTTTTCAATACCAAGACCCACATCGGCCTCACCCCGCGCTACTACGCTAGCTACCGCAAAATGGCTCATTTCTTCGTGATCATAGCCTATAATGCTCTGGTGATTAATGCCATGAACACGAAGTTTCTCATCAAGTAATACCCGAGCGCCTGAACCGCATTCACGGTTTACAAACCGAATGTCATTGTTTGCCAGACTCCCCCAATCTTTAATGCCTTGCGGATTTCCTTTAGCTACGTAAAAACCGATCATCCGATAACACAAATTGATAATAACAGTGTGATGACCGGGCAGCAATCTCCTTACAAAAGAAGTGTTATACGTATCTGTATCACTGTCCCAAAGGTGTGCTGTCACAGCATCAGCGGTTTTGCGGTAAAGTGCCAGCAAGCCGTCGATACTACCGACATGTCTGCGCAAAAAGGGAATATTTGGCATATTTCGTTCCAAATAACGGGTAATACTATCAAGTATTGCATCTTGCCCGCAAATGATGAATTCCTCGCGTTTTACAGAACCCATTTCAACTTCTACCAATTGATTAGCAGGACAAATTTCTTTTGAATTTTTAATATAAAGATCAAGATCAGAAGCTGCCACACGGACTTTCCGACCGATACGGTACGCAGCTAAATCACCGCGTTTAATCATTTCATAAACGGTATATCTCGATATTTTTAATAGCTTAGCTACCTCATCGGGGGTATAAGCTGTTATTTCGCTCATTGTACACCTCTATAAATTATCATAATATTGCATTCCTTTCCCAATATCATACACCAACTTAGGTAAGAATACCACAACGTGATATTAGCATAAAAAACGGCCTCCATGTCCTACGACATAAGGCCGTTTAAAATATCACCAACAAGGATTTTCTCTTCCAGTTCATTTATTTGCCGGAGTAACATTACAAATCATCAGAACTTCGCACTTAACGAACAGGTAATAGCGCGACCAGGCATCGGTAAGTTTTGCCAGTTAACATATTTTCTATTGAACAGGTTTTCCAGACCAACAGACATTTTATAATTTTGATTGAACTGGTACGACAATTTGATATTTGTTAGCAGATATGCAGCCAGTAAATTGCGGCTCGCCGCAGCTCCGACATTAGCGCCGGAAGTATAAATCGCATCACCGTCCCAAGTTGAACCGACATAACTTTCGCTAAGATTAATTTTTAATGCGCCATTAGTATAGTTTATCCCGCCGCTGGCTTTGTGCCGGGAAGCATAAAAGCTTAAATCGCCGTCATCGAGATACGTATAATTTGCATAGTAGTCAACATGCTCGTCAATCTTCCGCTCCAAGGTCAGCTCCACACCTTTAGGATGCATATTGACATTAGTGGCCGTAACATTGTTGCCTTTAATTATATTATTTTCGGTATCCATTTTATAGAAAACGATACTGCCTTTAGTCAAGGGATTAAACTGCTTATCGACACCGATTTCATAGCTCCATTCTGTTGTCGGTTTCAGATTTGGATTTGTGTTCAGGTCACTGAGCGAAGGAGCCTTAAATGCTTTAGCTATATTTAGCTTTAACGTTGTATCTGCTGCCACATCATAGGCAAGACCAAACTTTGGACTAAATTGCCCGCCGTATGTCGAATTATGATCATACCGCCCCCCCATATTCAGGAGCAGTCTAGCCGTCAAATGCCGATCATCCTGCAGGAACAAAGCATACGTGTTATAACCATAATTCTTGACATTCTTGGCCGTAATATCCTCCGTATCATTAGCCGCCGCTGATTGATATTCTGTTCCCCAGGTTAATGTATGCTGCTTAGCAAGTTTAAGATCTTGCTGCAGGGCAATCCCCTGCAATGTATTGTCCCAATTTGAATAGGTCTTGCCGCTTGTTAAGGTCGTTATCGGATTGGCATGATTGTAATATGCCCGCACACTGGTATCGACATTGTCATTCGTAAACTTCTTTTCTACATCAAAATAATAAGCCTCGGAGTTCGTAAAGTCGTAACCTAAGGGATATGTTTTTGTATTCAAGTTAAAGTTTGTCTGATTATAGGTATTGTAACCGCTCCGGAAGATCCAATCACTGTCTGTATCAAACCGCGCCGTAAAGTTATGACCTTCATAATCTGAATGCGGTACATAACCGTCTGACTTGCCATAGTCGCCAGTAATAATATAGTTCGTATTACCTGATTTTCCCTCCTGCACAAAAGAGCTTTGCTGCGTACCAAACGAACCAACGCTTGTATCAAAATAAGTATGATCCTGGCCTGCTGATTTTTTCGTAATAATATTAATTGTCCCGCTTAAGCCGTTACCGCCATATAAAGCAGAAGAAGGCCCGCGCACAACTTCAATTCTTTCAATATTTTCAAGCGGTATGGTATTCCAGTCAATCGCAGTGCCAAAACCCATATTGAGTGGTCTGCCATCCATCAGTACCTGCACTTTGGCTGATCCGCCGCCGCCATTTAATCCCCGCATGGAAATTGAGCCCGGAATGCCGAGTGAGCCCCGGCCATTGGTAGCTACACCAGGCACAGTGGATAACAATTCCGTTACTGTGGTTGCTGTGGAATTTTGAATCATCGCCGAAGTAATTACAGTGACACTAGCAGTGACTTCTTTTACTGGCTTTTTTGTTTTCGTTGCCGTTACGACAACCTGATCCAGCGTATAGTCAGCTGTATCACTTTCAGCGGCATAAACGCCGGATACACCGGAAAGTAAAACGCCGCAGCATACACAAGATAGGCATTTTTTTTGCCATTTGCGATTTTTGATTGTTTTCATCATAAATCCCCCTCGTAATTATTTACGCGCTATAATTGTTGCAGAAATACCAAGTTTACTAACCAGCTTACTATCATGAAATCTATATTTAGTAAATAATTCCATCCACTTTTCCACCGTCAATAACTCTCTCCCGCCGCGAACCTGCCACAAGAGATTGGTAAAACTATTTTCAAGATTATCTTCTGCTTCAGCAACGCGGCACTTGACAATAAGCTGCCCCCCTTCCTTCAGCGCCCTGTATGCCTTTGCTAAAACAATATCTCGCTTGGTACTATGTAGAATATTGGCACATAAAACAGCATCATACCCTGTGCCGATATCATCCAGCAGAAAATTACCTGCCAGTAACCCCACTTGACTTTCTACTTTAAACTGCTGAATAAACCTTTTAGCAAGCAGCGTCACTTGCGGCAAATCAAATAAGGTTACCGAAAGCTCCGGATATTTTTCAGCAAAAGCAATGCTGTAAAAACCATGACCGCCCCCTAAATCAAGAAGCCTAGCACTACCAGCCAAATCGCAGACTGCCACGGTATTTTGGATAGACCCCATTAGGCCAAACACACCGATTTGCCGCAGCCTCTCCTGATTCCAATCGGGTTCCGAAGACATTTCGCCCGCTTCATTATGCAGTCTTTTAAGTAACTGCGCGGCAAATTGGTCACTCGGCTGAACCCGGAATTCATGACCTAGGTATAAATCGCTTTCCGGCACCAAATAGACATCGGCCAGTGGAGTATTTCGAAAGCTTTGCTGTACTACGGCTAAACAGCCCATCTCTACAAGTGCTTTCAGTAAATAATAAGTGACTGTAGCGTTAACCCCTAAATCATTCGCCAATCCTTCGGCGGTTCGCGCTGCTTTAAGCTTTGTGAAAATGTCTAATTTGACTGCCACACTGAGCGCCTCCTGGAGGCAGCGCTGCCTGGACAACTCAGAGAGCGGCGAAGGATCAATTTCAAGTGGAAGATACAGCGGACGCAGTGTATTCATCGGTTTTACACCCCCTTTGTCAGATGGACCTTTTGCCCTGTTGTATATATTCTCACTTTTTCTATGCCCCCAACAATTCTTGCTGCTCGCAGATTATCCTTAATGATAAATCCGGAAAGGTCCCCAATGCCAAAATCAAAAAGCAATGGCGCTAGCGTCGTGCCCGGCCCGACAACCGTTACTTTTTGGGCTTCTTTTGATAATTCCAGCAGCCGGGGCAAGGTTTTATCCACAAGCGAAGTACAAGTTAAAAATACATAGTCACTTTCCGGCAGCAAGTATTCAGCAGCCATAATCGGATAATCTCCCTCTTCTGGTTCCCACTCAATAATAGAAAGATCACACACAGGGGCAAAAAATTTCTCAAGATAGGGAAAATGTCCAACAACAGCTACTTTCTTGCTCTTAATTTCATTCTGCGACATAATAAACGGATCATAGTTTCTATCTTCCACTCGTTTGGCGTCAGAAAACTCCACACCGCTTTGTCTGGCAACCTGTGGGTTATTATAATAGGCGTTAATGGCTGCTGCCCCCATGGAAGCCTCCACCAAATTCCATGATTTTATGCACCTTGCCACCTCCCGTAAAGGCGCCCCCATAAGGTCTTTAGTGAATAGGGGCTTTCGGCTTGTATAAGGACGAAAAGCGGCAATACCAGCGCCATTTCCGCTGCGGACAAAAGAATTACAGCTGCCGCAAATAATTTCATCTACCATACATCCCTCCGGAATTCCCTCTATTAAAGCATCATACATTTTCCACAAGTGTATCCCTCCAGTTCATCAATCAGCGTTTTCATCCCTTACGACAAATCTATCTTACGCACACTGCCCATCTGATACTCCACCCCAACCTGGGTCTGCCCCAAACAATAGGAACAAACGGCAGCTGGCATGGAAAACCGCAGATTATAACCACTTAACGTCTCAATAGCCTGGGCAGTTTTCAATAAACTGCTTACTTCTTCAGCGCCCTGTCCGGTAATACCATTAATATACACAATAACGGCTCCCGGATTAGTCTGCTTGACACGAAAAGCAAATACCTCCCGTTCGGCCTGAGAAACAATATCCCCCTTTGTAACAATTACCACATCGGCTAATTTAAGCATTGGCCCAATCTTTCGCGGTGAATTCACGCCGCTCAGATTATCAATAACACAAACTGCCATCACGCCGCGCATATAGGGGGAACAGCGGTTACATAACCCGGCGCTTTCGCTGATGAGCATATCGAGCTGCTCACTCGCTGCCCAGGCAATACAATCTTCAATATTAGTAACAAAAAAGTGGTCTGGACACAAATTCCCTGATATGCCAGTTTTAACCGGAACCTGATTTTTTTCATACAAATCTTTGTCCTGAGTTGACAAACAGTCAAATTTCACAACACCCAGCTTCAGATTTTCCTTACGCAGCGCTTTAATAATACTTAAAATAACCGAAGTCTTGCCGGATGAAGGCGGCCCTGCCACAGTCACTAGCTTCATGACACATCACATCTCCCTTTATGTTTAGTGCTGACTAATCAATTTCACTAACGTTTATCAGCTGGCAACCCACTTTTTCCTGGTGGCCTTAGCAAAATAGTCTGGCAATTCGTCAATCGCTTCCCCGCTTCTAAGCAAATCGCGAATTGCTGACAAACGCCGATCCCATGCCGTCAGTACTGTCAAATTTTCATGTTCTGCCAGCGTTGTTGCTAAAATCTTGTAGATGCCACCGTTTTTTATCACCAGTCGTTTATCACCAGATAAGGCTAAAATCGGATCATGTGTTGCCATCAAGACAATTTTTTGCCGGTCGATGAGAAGATCCAGCGCCCGCTGACGATCAATCCCGGCATTTTCGATCTCATCAATTAACACAATCGGCGATGAACTAAGATAAGCGGTATCCGCAATCATCAAAGCCCTAGACTGTCCACCGCTTAGAGCGGTAACCGGAGTTTCCGGGGAAAAAGGCTCGCCAGCCAGTTCATTGGCTTTCGCAATAATTTTAGCAGTGATTTTGCTGGCATCTTCAAGCATTCGGCTCTCCGCATGCATGGTCACAAACTCTGTAACCGTCAAATCCATAATAAAGTTCATGTTTTGCGACAACTGCGCCACTAATTTATGTTCAACGGCAAAGCGCATGTTTACAGCCGGAACTTTGCCATTAATGAGGATTTGGCGCTGAGTCGGAGTATCCTTCTGCGCCAGCCACTCAATATCCGCCAGTAACCGGCTTTTCCCCGAGCCAGTCGGACCTACAATACAAATAATCTCACCAGGACACATCATCAATTTAATGTTTTCTGGCTGCCCTTTCTTATTTTTTCCGCCGACAATAGTAATACTTTCGATTTTATCATCGTTTTTTTTGAACTGTTCCATCTGCATCATGAAGCTGACAAACTGCTCAATCAGTGCCGCTCTTTCTTGTCCGCTATCCACTAATTCCTCATCGGTGAGTCCTAAGAAATATTCCCGCAGTGTGCTTTCGCGATAACTAGTAACATCGGGCAAAAGTGTAAAAAAATCAGCCGCATATGGGTACTGCAAAAAAATAGTTTTAATCTTCTGCTCAGCGAATTTATCCCACATAATAATCCTCCCTTTCTCTATGGTAAATAGTAAGCTCCCCCATCTCAATGATTGCTGCCCGCTACATACCGGGGCACAATTACCGGCATCCCCTGACTTGTAGTATCGATATTAATATTGTCGCCGAATACAGCCTGCAGATTGGCATTATTCAGTGTAACTGCTGTTAAACCACTTGCTGCAACTCTGCCTTGTTTCAAAATAAGTACATCATCTGAATAACTAAGCGCCAGATTGGGGTCATGCAGTGTCACCAAAACCGTAATCCCTCGCGCAGTTGCCATTTCCCGTATTACCCTCATAACCTTATGCTGGTTGCAAAAATCCAGATGGGAACACGGTTCATCTAATAGCATAATGGAGGTATCCTGATAGAGCGCCCTGGCGACCATTACCATTTGCTGCTGTCCGCCGGAAAGCTGATTAAAGGCAGTCTCTGCAAAATGAGTTATGCCAAGTTCCTCACAAATCAGCTCTGCCTGCTGCCTATCTTTGCTGCTTGGTACTGCCCATAGCTTCATGCGGGAAACCCCGCCCATCAAAATCATCTCTATACAGGAAAAGCCAAAAAACATACGACTGCTTTGGGGCACAAAACTTACTATTCTGGCAATCTGCCGCCTGCTCAAAGACACTGTATCTGTTCCTAATAAGGAAACCGCTCCGTGATATGGTTTGAGGATGGCGTTGATGCAGCGCATTAGTGTTGTTTTACCGGAACCGTTATGTCCAAGCAAAGCACATACCCTTCCTGTATTAAACCTGGCATTAATCCCCTGCAGGATTGGCAAATGATCATAACCAGCTGTCAATTCATGAATTTCAACTGCCAAGTTCTCCACCCCCTTCTTTCTTCCACAAAATGAGATACCCTAAATAGGGAGCGCCTATTATGGCAGTAAGAACACTGATGGGAATTTCGGCTGATGAAATCGAACGCGCCAGCGTATCAACTGCCACCAAAAAGGTTCCTCCCAGCACAGCTGTTACGGGCAGCAGCTTTCGATGCTCTGTGCCGACAAAATGCCGGGCGATATGGGGGATAATTAACCCAAGCCATTTAATTGAACCTACGGAGGCAACACTGGCTGCAATCATTACATTACTGACAACAATATAAAACACCCGCCAGCGAACAATATTGACCCCCAGTGAAAGTGCTGCCTCGTCTTCGAGGGTCATAATATCTAATTGCCAGGCAAAAATATAAAGCATAACACAGCCAATCAGCACAATAGGCACAGTCGTCTCCACCTTACTCCAGGAAGCGGTTTGAAAACTCCCCCACAGCCAAAATAAAATCTGCGCCAGCTGGTCATAGGGATCAGCCCAGTATTCAAGTACCGATAAACCTGCTTCAAATAAGGCAGAAATCACAATTCCGGCGATAACTAAGACCGAAGCGGATTGTTCCCGGCAGCGCGAAGCTAAGAGATAGGTAGCTGTTACAGCAAGAATGCTAAACAAAAACGCAAAAGTTTGAATCCCCATGATCATATGCGTAAAAAACATAATGGCAACAGCTGCCCCAAACCCAGCCCCAAAGGTCGCACCCAAGGTTTCCGGCGCTGCCAAGGGATTGCGAAACAGTGCCTGAAAGACCGCTCCCGCAATGGATATACCGCTGCCGACCGCAAAACTTAAAACAATGCGCGGCACCCGGATATTCCAAAATATCATCTGCATTTCCTTAGGTACCTGCGGCAAATCAGCTGCTATACCGCATGCGTGTAAAAAAAATACTCCTATATCCTTTAGTCCGATAGCATACCTGCCCGCAGAAAAAGCAAGAACCAACACACCAAGACATACCATAAGTAAAATCAACCAGACTTTCTTCATGGAAATCCCCCCCAAATACCGTGTTTATAATCTGCCGCCAAGCGAAGTAAAGGAGTGTCCTAAATATTTGGTATAAAATTCATCAGCAATCTTCGTCATATCCACATCGCTGAATTTCTCAGGATACAATAATTGGGCTGTCCAAACAATTCCGAGCACACAATGTGGAGCGGGAAAATCCCACCAGCCAACAGTAGAGGGAAAGGCATACACCTGTTTCTCTTGCACGGCCTTTATTGTCTTAAAATTCACATCGTGATAGATGGCATTTTCATCATACATATCTAATGAAGACCCTAGTAAAATCACATCAGGATTCCAAGCTGCCACTTGTTCCGGCGATACCGCAGCCCAGCGCCCTGTGCTTATCTCTGCTGCTACATTGCGTCCCCCCGCCTTTTCTAAAATAGAAGTCTGGAGCATCTCCCCTGTAGCCGCAGTAAAAATACTCTTAGGTCCGGCAAACATTACCTTGGGCCTTTCTTCAACAGGTATATTCCCGACACGATCCTCAACTAATTTTAAAAGTTTTTCACAATCAGCAATATACTCTTTGCCTTGCTGCTCGCATCCAAGAACTTTGGCTGCTAATTTAACGGCCGCAAAACTATCTGCTATGGTCTCACCTCTTAACGCGATTACTTTCAGGCCCGCATTTTCAAGCTGCTGCAGCTCCGCTTTGTCAAAAGATGCATTCACAAATATCACCTCTGGCTGAAAACCAGCCAATTCCTCAACGTTAATTTTTTCATGCCCCTGGCGTACCTCCGGTTTTGCCGCAAATTTTTCATCTCTTTTCGCCATCGCCGCACCGAGCTTGCCAAAAAGAGACTGCTGTACCAGTGTATCCTGCGCGCCTAAGGCAAAGATAATATTTCCGGCAAAATGATCAAGCGCCGCAATTCTTTTCAAAGCGATTGGCACTTTGACTTGCCGTCCTAATTGATCTGTTACGGTAAATTCCATAGTTTCACCAAACTGTGTATTTTCTTGTCTGGAAATGTTTTCTTTGCCGCAGGCAGCCATAAAAAGAATAAGAAACAGTAAAGTCATAGCTGTAATTATTTGCTTATACATCAACATCCCTCCGTATTAGCTAGCTTAATTTTTTTAACTCACTATAAAAAAGTAAAGTATCCACCAATAACCTAACCTAGTGGATACTCCATTGTATACAACTATAATTTTTTATATTTCCAAAAAAAATCAACCATAATAGTCTTTAAACTACTTGGTTGATACGTCTTCGTATAACACTATTTGCTTTTATTAAAATAGTAATATATAACCATATATAAGTCAATATAACCGGCTAAACATTTTGTTTTAGTTTGGTTTAATTAGTTCTAGTTTGTTTATTACCAGTATACTATTACTAGAAAATATAAAAATAGGTGTTTTAATCAGGCTTTATCCTAATTAAAACACCTATTTATCTGCCCGCTCGCCTCTTAATCTTATCACTTGCCGTAATTATGCCGATAGTGTGCTTCCTTTTTCTATTCTTTTATTTGCTTACTCCGCAGCTGCCCGCAGGCCGCATCAATATCTGCGCCTTGTTCAAGGCGGATACTGCAATTAATGCCCCGCTTTTTGAGTATATCATAAAACGCTCTAGCCGTTTCCCGCTCGCATCGCTCATACTGGCTATGCTCATCAACCGGATTATAGGGAATGAGGTTCACTGTCAGCCGCTCCTCGTTCTCGCCGATCAGGTCGGCGAGCTCTCTTGCATGCTGCGGGCTGTCATTTACATCCTTCAATAAAATATATTCAAGCGTCACCCGCCGGCGATTGGTTTTTTCGATGTAATAGTTAATGGCCTTAAATAGTTCCTCGAGCGGATAAGCATGGTTTACTTTCATTAGCCGTGAGCGCAGCTCATTACTTGGCGCATGCAGCGAAATCGCCAAGTTTACCCCTTGGTTAGCATCCGTAAATTCATATATTTTATCAGCAAGGCCGCAAGTCGATACCGTAATGTGCGTAGCACCAATAGCCAGCCCTTTATAATCCTTAATTATTTCAAGAAACTTGATGAGGTTTTGAAAATTATCAAAAGGTTCCCCTATCCCCATAATCACCACATGGGTTACAACTTTATCATGCTCATCTAAGTAGGCCTGTGCTTTTATAATTTGCTGTACAATTTCGCCGCTTGATAAATCCCGGTGTTTTTTTAATAACCCGCTGGCGCAAAAACTGCAGCCCATATTGCAGCCAACCTGTGTTGTCACACATACTGACACACCAAACTTGGTGTTCATTAACACCGTTTCAATTAAATTTTCATCCTGCAGTCTAAACAAAAATTTAATCGTCCCATCTGCCGATACTTGCCTGACTTCCTCGGCCAGTGTTTGCACGACAAAATGCTCCGCTAATAATTCGCGGCAGGCCTGATTTACATCCAGCATCTCGTTAAACTCAGTTATACGCTTTCGATAAAGCCAGCCCCAGATTTGCGAGGCCCGTGATTTTTTCTCACCGTTTGCCACAAGCCAGGCTGTAAGCTCAGGCAAGGTTAAATCATAAATACAGTGTTTCATACTTTATCCTCTTTTCAGAACTGACCCAAATCCCATCAATTTGGTAACTTTATATTACTACATCAAAATTTCCCTGTCAAAATGGAGGGACCAATCCTCCTGTCACTGCGGTAACATCCTGCAACCAAACCAAAAACAAACAGTACGCCAAGCAGCGTACTGTTTGTTAGTGCAAATAAAGGTTTAGCGCTTTAACTGGCATTGGCCGTGTAACTGCTTAATACTGTGCCATTTAGGTCAACAAAACTCACGTGAATCGGTGCATCCATATTTAGCATGGAACGATCAATCGCCACATAAGCATCTGATTGGGTACTGCCCAAGGCTACACCACTTTGCGGATTATTGGTGCGTACCGTTACAATGAGATCATTCCCATTTTGCTCAATCCGCGATATCCCGATACCATAGCCATGCGCCGGAGCTGTGCCAAGATGCGCATAAACTACCAGGCGATTGCTAAAATTAATGTTATTAATTGAATTCAGCAAATTAGTCGGCAGCGGTGTAGCTAGGCCAGCTGCTTGGGGACTTTGCAACAGCACGCCAAAGGCCATATCCTGAGGATAAGCGCTGCCATTCCAAAACCAATTATCATAATTATTATTCTGATAAATAACCTGTTGGCTAGTACCAAGCGTGGCCACTACTGTGCCTGGCACTTGATTTACTACATCTGTTACCACCGTTGAATTAAAAAAATTCCCTGTAGTGTAAGTTGCTGGATGAGTGGCATCGCCAATACCGCGAATAGCTTTAATTACCCAGTTTCCATCGCGAAGTACCAAATCAACTTTGTAAGTTTGACCATTTGACTTCACGCGTACCACTGTTTTAGTATCTGATTGAGATATTACACTATACCTACCACTTGCATCCAAGCCATAGCTGCCTGCATTGTCAAGGACTACTTGCACTGGGTCATTTGCGGCAACATTAGTTGTATCAGTACTGGGCGTAGTTTCATTTATCTGGTGTGATGCACCGGGACGAGCTACAACATGACGCGCTGGCGCAGCATGCGCAATGGCTGCTGGCAATCCTGGCAAAAGAGCTGTTGACATAATAGCAGCTCCGGCAATTGCAGTCGCAAGACGTTGATACCTTCTTTTAGTTACATGCTTTTTGTGATGCAAAATCATTGCCTCCTTTCTATATTCTTATCTATAGTGTCAGCCAGAAATATTTTTTAATGCCATGTATTTATTGTTAATGTCGCAAAAAAATAGGCTGCCCCATGAACAGCCTATTTTCTCAAGATTAATTATTTACTTGATTGTCCAGAAAGAATAGCCGCAACCCGATCGCCAACTTCACTGGTCTTAGCAGTTCCTCCCATATCCGGTGTCAGACAGTTTGCCTCAACCATAACCTGTTCAATCGCCGCAAGCACTTTCTTGCCCCAGGCCTCATAGCCAAAATGATCCAGCATCTGACTTACTGACCAGATAGCGGCCAAAGGATTGGCTATTTCTTTCCCCGCAATATCAGGCGCTGAGCCATGAATTGGCTCAAACATGGAAGGATAAACGCCTTCTGGATTTACGTTGGCTCCTGCCGCAAGCCCCATACCGCCGGCAATGGCCGCCCCCAGATCTGTTAAAATATCACCAAACAGATTGGATGTAACGACAATTTGAAAACGCTCTGGTTCTTTAACAAAGAACATGCTGGCAGCATCCACTAGATAAGAATTGGTTTTGACATCAGGATATTCTTGACCAACCTCTTTAAAGACCTGATCCCAAAATACCATGGAATAAATGAGCGCATTGCCCTTGCTAATGCTTGTCAACGTCTTGCCTGTAGTTCTCGCTAGTTCATACGCATAACGAATAATGCGCTCTGTTCCCTTGCGTGAAAAAACGCCTGTCTGTAATACAACTTCTTCCGGTTTGCCTTTAAACAGCCAATCTCCGGCACCGGCATACTCGCCTTCACTGTTTTCCCGAATAACAATCATGTCAATTTGTTCCCGGCTGATATTTTTTAGCGGACAAGGTGCACCATTTAATAATTTTACAGGCCGGATATTTACATATTGATCAAAACCTTTTCTGATTTTCAGGAGAAGTTCACCGAGTGAAATATGATCAGGCACACCCGGATAACCAACCGCACCTAAATAAATGGCGTCAAATTTCTTTAACTTTTGGAGACCATCCTCGTCCATCATTTTGCCCTGTTCCAGGTAATACTGGCAACCCCAGGGAAAAGTAGTAAACTCAAAGGAAAAATCGCCCGCTAATTGAGCTATTTTATGTAAAACCTTAATGCCTTCCGCTAATACTTCTGGTCCAATTCCGTCACCGGGAACTACCGCTATTTTATACTGTTTCACCGAAATCCTCTTTTCTATGTCTTATTAATAAATTTGTGGAGTTACACAGATTACCTCTATATTATCGCCTATATTCTTGTTAAAATCTAGTTTTTGTGTAAACTTTTTTAGCTAAACAAATAGTAAATAACCTGCCATGAAAAGGAGGATTTATCGCAAAATAAGGGAAAAGTATACTTGCCATAATTTATAGGAAAGGCTGTGTTAACATGAAAGTATTGCTGCATTTGGCAGACGGATTTGAAGAAATTGAGGCACTCAGCGTTGTTGATATTTTGCGCCGCGCCGACATTGTCGTTAAGACCGTTTCAATTACCGGGAAAAAGGAGATACTTGGCGCACATGATATTACAGTTCTTGCGGATCAGTTATTTGAAAGCACTGATTATACAAATGCCGATATGCTGGTACTCCCTGGCGGATCAGTAGGCACAGATAACCTAGGAAAACATGCCGCTTTGGAAAAAGAACTTTTAAAAGCTGCTAAAGAAGGAAAATGGCTTGCCGCAATCTGCGCGGCACCAACAGTGCTTGGAAAATTGGGACTTCTTAATGGAAAGTCCGCCACTTGCTATCCGGGGCATGAGAACCAATTGATTGGTGCGAATACAAGCCGTTCAGACAAAGTAATCGTAGACGGCAAGCTCATTACTTCCCGCGGCCCTGGAACCTCTTTTGACTTTGCCTTAAAAATCGTCGCAGTATTAAAAGATGAAAAGACCGCCGCAACGCTAAAACAGAACATGCTGCTAAGCTAATTAATACAAAGAGGACTAGGCACAATTTTGCGCCTAGTCTCCTTTTCTGTATCAATTACTACTATTATCTATGCCGAAAAATCGAAACAAAAAACGAATCCCGGTTTTCAAAGCTTCTATGATCATCGCGGAAGTGAATAAATACACCATTGGCCATATAACCCACACTGACTAGCTCATGGTTTTGATCATAGAACAGCACCGCATCTTTGACGTAATGACCGTTATGCCAAAAGCCTTCCCGGCCAGACCATCTATAGGCATGCAACCCGGGAAATCTCTGCTCCCATTCCCTGTTCTCGATGCGTTCAAGATGATGACGTTCTCTCATCGAATCATAGCGTTCGTGCCAAGCAAACGGCAGTCCCCGCTCTACATTAACGTGATTATGCTTAACCTGACGCCAATGGTGATCCTTATTGTACCTATCATCCTGCCAATCATGGGCGCTTGCTGTTGCCGATGCCAGCATCAAGACAGACATGCCAGCCATAACAATCCATTGTTTTTTCATTGTACAGACCTCCTCTTTTCTTCCGACCAATCTTTTCATATACGCGTTTATTTTGGATACATTTCAAGTATGCAGAAAAATTGTGACAAAGCTATGACAATAATACTGCATAGAGGAGGGGCTTAAGTCCTATTTTTATAGGCAGACTTGCCCTGGTATGGCATAATAACTATATAACGTATAGAGGCTGTTACAAAATGCCCAGATGCTAGGCGCGATGAGGAGCAGAGCGCAGTCGTACGGGGGTACGTCGGAGTGAGCACCGCAGGAGCAACAACGCAGATGGGTATTTTGTAACAGACTCATATAATAAAGGGTGATTTTATGCTACATCTACAGAGTTACTGGCAGGAATTATTGCAAGAAGAAATGCACAAGGAATATTTTTTGAATTTGCAGCAGTTTCTGGCTGAGGAGTACCAAACAAAAAACATTTTTCCCCCAGCAAGTGATATCTTTAATGCGCTAAATTTTACAGGATATCAAGACGTAAAAGTAGTCATACTAGGTCAAGACCCCTATCATAGACTAGGTCAAGCGCATGGGCTCAGTTTTTCGGTTAAGCCTGGTATTCCACTACCTGCATCGCTAAGAAATATTTTTAAAGAACTCCAGGACGATCTGAGTTGCACTCTGCCTAAACACGGCTATCTTAAAAAGTGGGCCGAGCAGGGTGTTCTCCTCCTCAATACAGTGCTTACTGTAGAAGAAGGCAAAGCCAATTCGCATAAAAATAGGGGCTGGGAAATTTTCACCGACAAAATTATATCCCTGCTAAATGAAAAGAAAACACCCATAGTTTTTATTTTGTGGGGAAATCATGCTAAGTCCAAAAAGGACTTAATCACTAATCCTAATCACCATATTATTGCATCCGCCCATCCAAGCCCCTTATCCGCCCGGCATGGTTTCTTCACTAGCAAGCCTTTTTCCAAAACAAATGCTTTGCTGCTTGCAGCAAAGCTGCCGCCCATTGATTGGCAGCTTGACAATTGATCTTTAGGAGGTGAAAAAATGAATCAACAAATTTTAGATATAGAAGGCATGACTTGCGGACACTGCAAAGCAAATGTAGAACAGGCGCTAAAGAAAGTTCCTGGTGTTACAAACGTTACTGTTGATCTTGCAAAGCATCAGGCTGTAGTAACTGGTTTTGTCAGTCGCGGCTTGTTAGTCCAAACTATAGAAGATATCGGCTATACAATAGCGAAGTAGGAGCTAAATAAAGGCAGGCTGCATGTGCAGCCTGCCTTTATTTAGTTGCTACTTCTATTAATTATCGTCCCATCAGCCGATACCCTACACCTGACTCGGTAATAATATAGTGCGGCTGCGCTGGATCCTTTTCAATTTTACGCCGCAATTGACCTACGTAAATGCGCACATAGTGGGTATCCTCATTATAAGCATTGCCCCATACTGCTTTTA
Source organism: Pelosinus sp. (assembly GCA_021372375.1). Lineage (GTDB taxonomy): Bacteria > Bacillota > Negativicutes > Propionisporales > Propionisporaceae > JAJFUN01. The sequence continues at coordinate 23,531 of JAJFUN010000079.1, forward strand.
ACAGCTGCTTGTGAGTCAGTACTCTTCCAGCGTGCTGTGCCATAATCTTTATAATTTCATATTCGGTGGGCGTAAGCTTTACTTCCCTGCCGTCAACGACTACCCGCCGCTGAACCAAGTCAACAGATAATGCGCCGCAGGTTAAAACAGGTTCATTAGCATCAGCTGACATACGCCGGAGGCATACCCGCATGCGCGCCATAAGTTCCCCCATGCCAAAAGGTTTGGTGACATAATCGTCCGCCCCTGCATCAAGCGCCTCAATTTTATCCTGCTCCTCTTCCCGCACAGTAAGTACAATAATGGGAGAATGAGACCACTGCCTGATTTGTTTTACAACCTCTTTCCCATCTATATCAGGCAGCCCTAAATCTACTATTAATAAATCCGGCTTAAAAATAGCAGCTTTATTAATCCCATCTTGCCCTGTAGCTGCTTCTTCTACCGCATAGCTCTGCGCATGCAGTGATACATTTAAAAGTTTTCTGATTTGCGGCTCATCATCGATAATAAGTACACGCATTCCTTCACTCATCTCGTTCACCTGCTTCAAATGATATAGCTTTGCCCTCATCTGGCAGAGGCAGGCTAAAGGTTATTTTAGCTCCGCCAGCAGCATGATTTTCGGCCCAGATGCGGCCATTATGCGCTTCAATAATTCCCCGGCAAATTGATAAGCCAAGGCCAGTACCTGCTACTTTATTAACTTGGGGCGCACGATAAAATTTTTCAAATATACGCACGGTATCTTCAGCGGCAATACCAGAGCCTTGGTCAATAACCGCAAGAGTAATCCTCTTGTCTCTTTGCTCAACGACAATGGTTATCGCAGTGCCTGACGGCGAATATTTCATGGCGTTATCGACCAAATTTACCAATACCTGTTCTAACAATACGCAGTCCCCCAAAAACAGCGGCAATCCCGGTGCTATTTGGGTAAGCACCGCATGCGTGCACCGTGATTCGCCAATACGCCGGAGAGCTGTGCCAACTATATCCTCGATATCGCACCAATCGTTTTTTAGCTTTAGCATCCCACTCTCTTGCCTGGCTGTATCCAGAAGATTAGTCACAATTCTTTCCATCCGCGTCGAACCATATAAAATACTTTCCAAAAGATCCGCCCGCGCCTCTGCACTATAATCAATACTACTGTCAAGCAGCGTAGAAATGGCTCCGGTAATAGCAGCGAGAGGTGTACGCAGTTCATGCGAGACTGAATTAAAAAGGGCCATTCTAAGCTTATCCGATTCTACTACTACAGCAGTCTTTTGTGCCTGCTGCACCAGTTTAACACGCTCAATTGCCATAGCAGCAAGGCCGGCCCAGGCATCAATTAAGCGGCGTTCTTCCGGTGAAACCATTTGTCCGGCAATTTTTATGCCAAATACCCCGCTTCTGGCTGAACCGTCCGTCAGCGGCACATATAGGTTCTCAGCATCAGACATGATTTTTGTTGAGCAGCCGGCGACCCGGCCATTTTTAAAACTCCAGTCAGCTGCCGCATATTCTGCCTTAGATAAAGATAATTCATTATCATGACTACCTGTAATACAAAGTTTTCCGCCAGCGTCAGGGCATAGCACTAATGTAGCGCGACCAATTGTCTCCCCGGCCTGCCTCGCCATTTCCTGACAGATTCGCGCTAAATCAATTACCCCGGCTATTTCCCGACTAAAATTATATAATGCCCGCACGCTTTTTTCCCGTTGCTGCGCTATCGTGGCTTGCTGGCGCAAAAGTTCAGTCCTGCCGCCAAGCAAAAACGATACTATGAGAAAAATAATAAAACTCCAAATATGGCGAATATCATATACGGAAAATGTAAAAATCGGCGGCACAAATAAAAAGTCAAACAGCATTACACAAAGCACAGCTGTAACATAAGATGGCCAGCGTCCCCACCAGAGGGCTGTCAAGAGTACCGGCAATAAATAAATAAGCGAAATATTAACCAAATCCAATTGCGGCTTGCCTAGCCAGCTGACAACTGTAACCAGTAAAGTCATGACAAGTCCGCCGAGATAATATAGCTTATTATATGTAGCCACTGGCAGCACTGTCTTTTCAGCTTTACGTTCTTCCACCATAATGCCAATTACTCCTTTGAAATCCATACCCCAATTTATAATAGCAGTATTGTTGGATTACGTCAAAAAATTCCAATAAATTAGCAGTGCGCCATATGACAAAATCTTCCCAAAATGCAAGAAAAGACTTTTCTGCAACAGGAATTACGCGCTAAAGAACGAATACACTAATATAAAATAATTAGAAATGTTACTTTATGCAAGGAACTAGGAGGTTTTTATTATGCAAATTATCGAACAAGCTCTTCGGATAACTACTCGTACCCAGCTTATCAAAACCAATCACCCCGCCGAGTATCTATTTCAGGTATTTGTAAACGGCCGACTGCAAAATAACGGTACTTACAATATAGATGGTGATACTATTGATTTTGGCTTTGATTGTTTAGTCTCTGGTGACTTCGTGCAATTGTTTTATTTTGTTTCTTAATGTATAAACTGAGCCAGCCCACTTATTGAGCTGTTGACTTATAAAAAACACGAGAAGGTGGATTATTAGTTCAAAATAATCTACCTACCTCGTGTTTTTTATATTCTTCCGCTGCTTAGTATCCGTTCCGAAAGAATATTTATATTTTTGCATTAGACTATCGCAAGATTCTTGTATCTACCAGGCAGACTTTTTAAACTTTTTCCGTTTCCCGCGTACTTTTTCTTTGATTCCAGTGCGTATATGTGTTATATTATTAACGGCATAAAAAGCAATCCATAATTGAAATAACCCTTACTATGCTGTCATTTTATTAGAAAAGAAGGGACTACAATGAATCTTTTTCGCACAAAAGCCCTTTCCTCTTTTACGAGGAATATCCAGCAGCAAAAGCTGCAAAAAAACCTAGGAGCTTTAGATATGCTACTTCTGGGTGTTGGCTGTATTATGGGCACAGGTATTTTTGTTTTTACCGGCGTCATTGCTGCTAAATACGCCGGTCCTGGTATTATGATCTCTTTACTCCTCTCCGCCATTGCGTGCGCCTTCTGCGCACTGTGCTACTCAGAACTAGCTTCCACCGTGCCTTTTGCCGGAAGTGCCTATACTTATGCTTATACCTCATTAGGAGAATTTTTTGCCTGGCTTGTTGGCTGGAGCCTGGTCCTTGAATATTCCCTGGCAGCCAGTTTGGTAGCTGCCGGCTGGTCAGCCTATACTACCGGACTCTTTAAATCAGCAGGCATCGAACTTCCCCAAGCCTTTACCTCTGTTGCTGCTGACGGCGGCTTAATCAATGTACCGGCCATGCTGATCTTGTTATTCTTAAGTGTACTCTTAGTACGAGGCACAAAAGAAAGCGCCACCATCAATAAAATCCTGGTAGGTGTAAAACTATCAGCTGTGTTTATCTTTTTGCTGCTGGCAGGCCCGAAAGTCAATCCGGCCAATTGGTCGCCGCTTTTGCCCTTTGGTTTTTCCGGAGTAATGACTGGCGCCGCAACCATCTTCCTGGCTTACATTGGTTTTGACTGTGTTGCGACAGCGGCCGAAGAATGTAAACGTCCTAATCGAGATTTGCCTATCGGCATTATTGGTTCCCTGATCGTGTGCGCCATTTTGTATATATGCGTTGCCGCAGTGCTTACAGGGGTCGTCCCCTATCAGGAACTAAACAATGCTGAACCGGTAGCCTTTGCTTTACGCCAGCTAGGCTATAACATAGGATCCGCCCTGGTAGGTACCGGAGCTATTGCCGGCCTGACTACCGTACTAATGGCGGTTATGTATGGTCAAACCCGTATTTTCTTTGCCATGTCCCGTGATGGACTCATTCCGGCCGGCATCTGCAAAATTCATCCAAAATACGGAACTCCTCATATTGTAACCATCGTGTCCGGCATTCTTGTTGCCGTTATCGCCGGTTTGATTCCTGTCGATATTCTGGCTGAACTAGTTAATATCGGTACTCTTTTTGCCTTCTTAACAACCGCAATCGGTGTACTTGTTCTGCGTAAAACTGCGCCCAACGCTCACCGCCCTTTCCGCTGCCCGGCTGTCAATTTCGTAGCCCCGGCTGCCATTTTGTGCTGTGCCTATCTGATGTACAGCCTGCCTATTCAAACCTGGATTCGTTATTCCATATGGACAGGTATCGGTCTAGTCATATATTTTAGCTATAGCTACCGTCACAGCACCTTAGGGCAAGAAAAAGAAGAGTCACTAGAAAAGGCCGTCTAAGCAAAATGATGGAAATTATAAAAAACGAGGTATGGTAGTTTAAAACTCCAGCCTCGTTTTTTATTTCTTTTATGGATCTTTCTTTATATTATTGGATAGCAATACTTACTTTTACATATCCCAATTATTATGATTTGTATGCAGCAGCAGATGCGACTTCTTGGAAAGTGGCGCTTCAAAATATTCCTTATATAGCCTGCCCACATCTTGATTTTCATGAGAGAAGCGAATGGGCGCATTACTATCAAGGCAATATAGCGTTTTTCCGCGCAGCGCAGCTAATTCTTCGCCGTCATGGATTGGTTGTCCGCCCCCGCCGACACAGCCCCCGGGGCAAGCCATTACTTCAACAAAATCATAATGAACTTCACCTTTCTCTAAGGCTTCAATGAGCTTTCTTGCATTGCCAAGCCCATTTACAACAGCTGCTTTTACGGTTATTACGCCAATATCTATTTCGGCAGATAGCCAGCCTTTTGTCTCTCTGCTGCTTCGTACAATCCGAAAAGCATCCGGCTCTGGATTTTTCTTGGTAATTAAAAAATATACTGAGCGAAGTGCGGCTTCCATTACGCCGCCGGTAGCGCCGAAAATAACCCCTGCACCGCTGCCGTCCTTCATCAGTTCATCACACTCTGCATCTTTGAGTGTATTTGGGTCAATATGCGCCGTTTTAATCATGCGATTTAGTTCTCTGGTCGTTAATACTAAATCAACATCATGTCCTGCATATTCCTCAAAATAGAGTTCCATGTTACTTTCGCCTTTTTTAGCGATACAAGGCATAATTGATACTGTGCAGATATTTTCCGGTTTTACGCCAATTTTATTAGCAAAATACGTTTTCATCACCGCGCCAAACATTTGCTGCGGTGATTTTGCGGTAGAAAGCTGCGGCACCAAATGAGGAAATTTGGCTTTACAAAAGCGTATCCAGCCAGGGCAGCAGGAAGTAAACATTGGCATCTTCTTGGTTTTATTATTCTTAAAACGCCCAACAAACTCAGTACCCTCTTCCATAATGGTTAAGTCAGCTGAGAACACTGTATCAAATACATAATTAAACCCAATTCTTCGTAAGGCATCAACAATTTTACCCATAGTAGCCTCTTCGCGGCTTAAGCCTAATTCTTCGCCCCATGCGGCGCGAACTGCTGGCGCTACCTGTACGACAACAACCTTATCTTTTGCATCAATCGCGTTCCACACTTTTTCCGTATCATCGCGCTCCCGTAGGGCACCTACCGGACAATGAGTTACACACTGCCCACAAAGTGCACAATCCGCCTGCTCAATTTTACAGTTTCCACTTATGCCAACAGAGACCCTAGAACCTGTACCGACCACATCCCACACCTTCACGCTCTGCACTTTATCACATACTTGAATACATCGCATGCATTTAATACATTTTGAGGAATCTCTGATCAGCGGGAATTTTTTATTCCAAGGACGTCTTTCAAACTCTTGTTCATAGGGAACATTAATAATATTTAATTCATTGGCCAATTTCTGGAGTGAGCAATTGCCGCATCGTACACAGGTCACGCAATTGCTGTCATGCTGTGACAAAATCATTTCAACAATAGTCTTGCGGTGTTTACGCACCTTAGGACTATTTGTATAAATAACCATACCATTTGCTACTTTGTTATTACACGAGGTAACGAGTTTATCCTTGCCTTCTATTTCTACTACACATACACGGCAGGCGCCAATTTCATTAATTTCTTTTAAATAACAGAGACTTGGTATTAAGATCCCGGCGCTTTCAGCCGCTTCAATAATTGTAGATTCTTCTGGTACTGATACTTTAATATTATCAATCTCCAAATTTACCATAGACTTTCGCGACCTCCTTTAAATACACCGTAGCCAAAATGGTCACAACGGAGGCACCGAGAAGCTTCCTGTTTACCTTCTTCCTCTGTCATTCCATTTTCAACCCCGTCAAAATCATGAATTCTCGTGCCTACTTCTCTTTCTGTCATGCTGACCCGGCCTAAACGTGTTCTATTGGAAAAATCATTTTCAGGGACCTTTACATCACATGAAATGGAATGATTATAGCCTAAATATTCATCTATATTGGCAGCAACCACCTTAGCAGCGGCAATTGCCTTTACCACAGAGGCCGGACCTGTTGCACAATCGCCGCCGGCAAATACACCTGGAATGTAATCAAAGCCACCATATTTTTCTGCCTGTATTCTACCTGATTTAACCGGTACGCCGGCCTCGGCAAAATGTTCTGATTCGATATCTTGTCCAATCGCAACGATTAATGTATTACAAGGAATAAATACGTCTTCATCACCGGTTGGCCGCACCGTTGTCCTAAGATTTTCCACCTTGCTAACCATCTGAGGGGTAACCCAAATTCCTTTCAAATGACCTTTTTCATCAACTTCAATTTTTTTTGGCGCCTTCAGCGTCTGTACTTCAACACCTTCGGCAATCGCACCTTCAATTTCATCTTTCAAGGCCGTCATATCAGTCACGCGTCTTCGATATACAATACTAACCTTTTTCGCGCCTAATCTTATGGCAGTCCGCACCGCATCCATCGACACATTACCGCCGCCAATTACGGCTACTTCCTGTCCGGTGAAATCAAGCTCCACATCCTCTCCTACATCACGCAGGAACTTAACAGCTGAAACAACACCCTCTGCTTCTTCACCAGAAATACCAAGTTTTTTATCTGAGCTGGCACCAATTGTTATCAGCACAGCATCATATTCTTCTCTTAAGCTTTGAATGGTTACATCCTTGCCAATTCTCACGCCATATTGCACTTTTACACCGGTTGCTAAAATAACATTGATGTCATCATCCAGCCGATTTTTGGGTAACCTATAATTGGGAATGCCATACCGCAGCATTCCACCAAGCTTAGGCAGCATTTCATACACAACTACCTGATGGCCCATAAGCTGTAAATAATAGGCTGCACTGAGGCCGCTAGGCCCGCCGCCAACAATTGCGATACGTTTGCCGGTACTTTCACTGCAAGGCGGCGGTAATACTTCTCCGGCAAGATCTGCCGCCATCCGCTTTAGGCCGCGAATATTAACCGAAGCATCTACCATATTTCTTCTGCATCTGGCTTCACAAGGATGTTCGCAAATAAAACCGCAGGTAGTTGGAAATGGATTATCCTTACGAATAAGACGAATGGCATCCTGATATCTTCCTTCATGCACTAAAGCAATGTAACCAGGTATATCTACACCTGCCGGACATAAGGATACACAAGGTACTGCCTGTTCATATTGGCAGGTACATCCGCCTTGCTTGATATGCTCCTCATAATCTTGTCTAAAAGCAATTAACCCTCGATGAATTATATTGGCAGCCTCATACCCAATGGCACAGTCAGCTGTCTCAATGATGTTTAAAGCGGTTTTTTCCATCAGCGCAAGTGTATCGAGACTACCTTTGCCATCGAGTATATCCCTTATCATATATTTTAATTGTCCAAGACCTACGCGGCATGGTACACACTTCCCGCAGGATTGGGCATGACAAAGCTCCAGAAAGGCCTTAGACATATCAATAGGGCATAAACCTGATGTACTTGATTCAATTCTGTGTTCCAAATCTCGATAAAGACGTTCTAGAACAACTTGTGCGTTATTGGGCACTGACATTTCTAATCTACTCATATTTCCCCTTCCTTTCTAACATCTTATAAATTTAAGTTTGTTTTAACGAAAGTTGATACTATATGCTATTACATAGAAGCGTCAAATAATACTGCAATAGTTAGCCACATGTTTATCAATATTATATAAAAAACCAAAACTGCCCTAAAAAAGTGTGTATTGTTTGACCTTACCACAAAATAGCAGATATTTCAACAAATATCTGCTACTATATTCCACATTACGAAAGATAGAAAGTCTACCTTGCATTACTGCATTATTTGTCTATATAAAAAGGCTGCAGCTCACTCATTCTGAGCAGCTGCAGCTTTTTACTCTTTACCTGTTCTTAATATATTTTGCGAACTCTTCTAATAGTAATATAACAAAATTGCCTAAATATTTGTCTCTGTCTATCAGGTAACTTTGTAAGAACCAATGCCCAACTTTTATAGCTTCCTCATTCAAGTTTTTTTCATATTTATTACGATCAAAGGGATAAGGATATTTTAACGCGGCTACTTCCTCGCTATTTTGATAATATGGATCGATAGTTTGCCGATAATGAATTACATGGGTGTTAGTGTTTTTAAGAATTTCGAATTTAAAATGTTTTGACAGAAGTTCTTTCATAGTCGGTATCTCAGCCAATGAATAGCCAAAATGTCTATATAAATCCGCTTCTATATTTTCAAGAGATTCTTTTCCGTTAAAGACAGGCAAAAAGCAGATTAGATAGCTGGCAGCTGACAACTCGTATTTACCCATTATATAAAGTAAATTCCCGAAACCAAACAAAATGTCGGCATCTTCCTTAAAAGCTGTTACTGCTTTAATATAACGGCTATGCGCGCCGTTATAGTCGCCTTCACGCTTTTTGGCGGCTGCTTCAAGTGCTATGATTGACATTTTTAACCCTCCATTACCCAATCAACAGTCAATTTTCTTTTAAATCAGTTACTTCTGTTAATTATCATTCTAGAAGGATTTCATAAAATCCTTCAAATTACTGTATTTTTCTAGCAAAAAATGTTTATTTTACAAGAAAATTTTTGCGTATTAATTCACTCATTCCCCACTTCTTCAATTGTGATCCGGACACGCTTGCCCTCTACTTCCCAAAGAATATCTTCTATCGTGTTAAAATTATCACTACCCTCTAAACCCCATTGGGCTTTTATATCACGCCTGGCAACTCCTTCAAATACCATTTTCATGTAAGCCACCGCTTTCCTGTAGTTTTTTCATTGGGTATTTTGCCCGTAACTGCCCTCTTCTAGCCCTTTTTTAACATGCTGTATTTAGTCCGGTGGTATTGAACAGAAAATGCCCCAACAAGGTATCTTGTCAGGGCAATTCATCAGACGCATAAGAAATCTTATTTAATAACTTTAATCCAGCCTGCTGGCGCTTCAATACGTCCCATCTGAATGCCAGTTAAGGTATCATGTAATTTTTGAATGACAGGTCCCATATTCGTCATCCCGCTGGGGAAGCATATTTCTTTGCCATGATCTACAATCTTGCCTACCGGAGAAATAACAGCGGCGGTTCCACAAAGTCCACATTCTGCAAAATCTTTGAGTTCCTCCACATAAACAGTGCGTTCTTCCACTTCTAAACCAAGATACTTTTCTGCTACTGCCATTAATGAACGGCGTGTAATAGAAGGCAGAATACTGCTTGACTTTGGCGTGACCACTTTATTATCTTTAGTTACAAATAAGAAATTGGCACCGCCCGTTTCTTCGACTTTTGTTCTTGTTGCCGGATCTAAAAACATATTTTCATCAAAGCCATTAGCATGTGCAGTAACTGAGGCATGAAGGCTCATGGCATAGTTAAGCCCTGCTTTAATATGACCGGTGCCATTAGGTGCTGCACGATCAAAATCACTAATACAAAGCGTTAGCGGTTTAACGCCGCCTTTAAAATATGGGCCAACCGGTGTTACGAGCACTCTAAATTGATATTCATTCGCTGGTTTTACGCCAATTACCGATCCTGATGCAAACATATACGGACGAATATAAAGAGTAGCACCGCTGCCATAGGGAGGTACCCAAGCTTCATTAGCCTCTACAGTCTTAACAATAGCATCGACAAAGCGCTCTTTAGGGTAAACTGGCATTTCCAATCTTCTGCATGAATCTTCCATACGTTCCCCATTTAAATCAGGGCGAAAGGTAACGATATGCCCATCTTCCGTGGTATAAGCCTTCATTCCTTCAAAACATGACTGAGAATACTGCAGCACACCTGCACATTCACCGATAGTAATTGTTGCATCAGAAATTAAGGCTCCGTCATCCCATTTACCGTTTTGAAAGTTTGAAACAAATCTCTTATCTGTCTTGATATAGGCAAATCCAAGATTGGTCCAATCGATATTTTTCTTTTCCATAATTACCTATCCCCTTCTAATAAATTTAAATAAAAAAACTCGTCCTTGTTATACAAGGACGAGTTATTACCCGCGGTACCACCTTAATTGCATGAAAGATGCCTCTCTTCGGTTCTTATAAACCTAAGCCGTGTAACGTGGCTAAGCCGGTATTTCTTACTCTGTTCAGAAATACAGTTCTGGAACGACTTTCATTTCCCGCTTGCTATCGGCTCACACCAACCGCCGACTCTCTGAAAGCTTACTGGAATTACTCTTTCCATCATCACTTTTTCCAATATTGTTTAAAATGTATTGTAACAGTTACATAATAAAATGTCAATGGATAAAATTAACTATAAAAAAGGCGCTTGGCTCTTAGCTCCTAGCTCCTAGCCAAGCGCCAAAAGCCAACTCTAACCATTATATTTTTGTACTATATTTAGCGCCTCTTCTTCCGGTAACGGTTTACTAAAATAATAGCCTTGAATAATATCACATTGATACTTGGCCAACAAGTCAAGCTGCTCGCGCTTTTCCACACCCTCGGCAACCACTTGCATTCCCAGCTTGTGCGCGAGCAGAATAATTGTTTCAATAATGTTTTCTTCTGGTTTTGTTGTTAAAAAAGCATCATCAATAAACGTTTTATCCATTTTTAATTTGGTAATTGCCAAATGTCTTAAATACTTTAGCGAAGCATATCCTGTCCCAAAATCATCAAGTAAAACCTCAATTCCCATATTTCTTAGTTGATCAATTTTGATTGCCGTATCCGCAAAATTATTTATACATACTGTTTCGGTAATTTCAATCCCCAGGCTTGCCGGATTAATTCCGGCACTGGTAATAGCAGCAACAACCACCTCAATAAAGTCATCTTGCTCAAATTGAATGGCCGAAACATTCACAGACACACATAAATCCGTACCAATCTCTCTTTTTAGTCTGGCAACAAATGCGCAGGCCTGCCCAATAATAACTTTTCCCATTTCAATTATTAGCCCGGTTTCTTCAGTTACGCCGATAAATTCACCTGGAAATACCAAACCAACGCCTGGCCTTATCCAGCGCACCAACGATTCAAAGCCGCAAATTCTCCCGCTATAAACATCCACTTGCGGCTGATAATGCAAAATAAATTGGTGCTGTAACAAAGCCTCTTGTAAATCCGTTTCTAATTTAAGCCGCTTAGCCAGTTCATCATTCATTGTTTGTTTAAAATATACATACCGTTTTCGCCCGCCATTTTTGGCATAATACAAGGCGGTATCAGCATTTTTTAGAATTTCGCCGAAATTTTGCCCGTCCTGCGGATAACAGGCAATCCCCATACTAATACTTATTTTGATTAAGGTGTCATCAATGCATAGCGGCGTATCTAACGCCTGCATAATACTTTGGGCATAATTATTAATTTCGGCTTGCTGCTGATAGTCGGTATATAAAATAGTAAATTCGTCGCCGCCCAGACGCGTAACAAGCACATGGGGATTAGCATAGGCAGCAAGGATTTCCGCCAAATTGATTAAAACCTTGTCACCAAAGCTATGTCCCATTGTGTCATTAATATGTTTAAAGTAATCTACATCCAAGAAAATAATGACGGCATCGCGCTTTGCCCCCAGTTCGGCAAAGGCCTTTTCTAAGCTGGCGCGATTTGCCACACCTGTGAGCATATCATAATAAGCCATATAATACATTTTCTGCTCATTATTTTTTTTGGCGGTTATATCCGTCATCGAACCTGCAATTCTTACTATAACGCCCTCTGTATCGATTAGCACTTTACCTCTGATAAAAGCCCACTTATACTCCCCATCCCGGCATTTCAAACGAACCTCCGTGTAGAAATGGGAGTTTTGGCAGGGATCATAAATCACCTTCTCAGGTTCCAATAAGGGCCTATCCTCTGGATGAACAATAGCTTTAAACGCTTCCATGCTAGTAATGCATTCATCTTCATAACCCAGCATGTCTAAAATTCTCTCAGAAAAATAAATGTGATTAGTCTTCACATCATAATCCCAAATAACATCATTAGAGCCTTCCAGCACAAGCGAATGTCTTTCTTCGCTTTTTATTAAATCAACTTGTTTTTGTGATAGTTCCGTATAATTAATTCTTAACTCTTCTTCTGAGCTTGCCAGTTCTTCATAGAGCGAATTAAGTTCTTCATTTTTTTCTCTTAATACGTGTTCAGCATATTTTCTTTTCCTGATGTTAAATAACAAACTACCGGAAAACAGCAGCAACAAGACAAATGCTGCCAGCACACTATTAACCATAGTTTTATAGTTTTCATAAAAAGAAAAGGGCTTGTTAATAACTTCGCTACCTTCCGGCAAATTAGGCAACTCTATGCCAAAGCGCTTCATCGAGTTATAATCAAACACTAAGCGGGTATTCTTTTCATAAGAAATAGGAATGTCATCAATATTAGCTCCATTTAGTACCTGTATAGCCATTTGGCCGGCGGCCTCGCCATGCAGCACAGGTGAGAACAAATTTCCGCCAATTGTACCATACCCCAGCGCATAATCATACAAATGATATACAGGTACAGCAGAATTCTGGCTGACCATCCGGCAAAAATCAGTAGAAACCACCGAATTACCATAATTATCCCTTAAAAAAGTCGTAATTAATACAATACTGTTATTTGATAACGTACTTGCAAAATTACAGATTTGCTCTGTTGTCATCTTATTTACAAAATGTACCTTGATATCGGCACTTATTTGGTATACCTGCTGCGCCGTCAAATTACCCATCGCAATACCGATTTTGGAATTATCATGAATAATATATATATCTTTTAAATGAGGATTTATTTTAAGAGCCGCCTCGGTAGTACCTTTTCCATCAGTATCTTCGATTATGCCTGAAACCCTTTTTTGATTAGTAATAATTTTTTGCCGGCTATCTTCATTTACACCGCAAAACACAATAGGACAATCAGCAAATAGCTCCTTACGATACGCTAGTGCAAATTCCAGTGCCGGATCATCCTCTGCCACAATTAAATCTATCTTCTGGTTAGCATACTTTAGTTTAATATCTTCGTAAAAGGTCTGTCGGCGTTTACTAGAAGGATGATTTTTCCAATCCATATATTCGATATTTATTAAGATATTTGCATCCGAGCCGTGCAATGCCTTTAATATCCCTTCCGTCTCGCCGTCAGAAAATGGATTGCCATAATGATAAGAATTGATAATAAGTATATTCCTTCCAAGCGGAGCCGCAGCTGTTTTATTAAAAGGATAGTATAGTACAAACAAGGCTATTATCCATACAAATCCTGTCAACACCCATTTATTGCCACGATTTACCATCAACCGTACTCCTCTCTGACCGCCAAGAACTGCAGTTCACATGGTAATTTGCTTTACTACAATCCCTCACGCACCGCGTAAAATTTTCTCAATCTCACGCAGATTGCCCACGATTTCCGGCGGACACTCCTCTTCAGAAATTAGACCAGCAATCAGCGCATAGGCCAAGGCTATATCTGGCTCAATGTCATTATATTTACCATAAATTTTTCTCGCGGCGCCATTATGGAACTTATGTATACGCTCGGCTAAAGCAAAGGTATCCATTTCATCAGACTGCCAAAGTTTAAATTTATCGGCTAATTTATTTAGTTCCAGACGCAATTCTCTTTCATAAGCTTCAGCAACCAATTCACGCATCCGTTTCCTGACTGATTTTGAGTATCGCATACATACACCGCCATTTTCTGATTTATATAATAAGAAAGCTAAAACTGCCATCTTGACCTTATCACAAGATGGCAGTGATTTCAACTATTATTTGTTAGCGTCTGGCTTTTCCTGAACTATGTTCCACCGCTAGTTTTATTACTGTCGTTTTCCCCTTTGCTTTGTCGATATACGCCTTACCCTGCTCTAGATAATCCGCTGAATATTTATTAATTAAAGCCAAAAGCGCCGGCTCTTTTTCACTTTCTGTAAGAATACTAGCGCGGCCAATTACAATTACACTTTCATATTTTGTGCTAAATTTTTCTGGCAGCGTAGCTACTTTTCCTACCACACAAAAACTCACTCGGTCATTTTGTGCAATAGCTGCTAATTTTTGTCCTTCCATAGCAGCATGCATGTAAATAGTATTCCCCTGCCGCGCATAACTAAGCGGTACCCCATAAGCATATCCATCTGTACCGCTGGTGGAAAGTATACCATACAGGCCTTCATCTAAGATTTTAAGTATTTCTTCCTCGCCAAGCGCTCTATCGCTGCGCCGCATTTCTTTAAACATGGCAAAACAGCCTCTTTTCTCTTAATAAGCTTCCCTTATTCATTCCAGCCTTTGCAGACATCAATCCACTGTAAAAAAGAAGAGTACTTTTCAAGCTCACGAATGGTTAATTTGATTGCACTACTCGCACTGCCGCCGGCCGGATAAACGGTCTCAAAGCGCTGTAGCGATACATCCAGATATATCTTCACACCGTCATTTACTGCAAACGGGCATACACCGCCGACAGCATGACCAATCAGTGATTCGGCCTCATCAAACCCAAGCATTTTTGCTTTTACCCCAAAGTATTCTTTATATTTTCGATTATCAATCTTGGCATCGCCTGCTGCTACAACCAGTACAACGCCCTCCCCCACATGAAAAGAGAGCGTTTTGGCAATGCGCTGCGGCTCGCACTGCAGCGCCTCAGCGGCAAGTTCTACGGTAGCACTGGAGTCGGCAAGTTCTAAAACCCTGTCTTCCAGGCCAAATTGTCTAAAATATGTTTTTACCCTATCTATCGACATAGCATTACTGTTCCTCTCTTTAATCATTAATGGTTAGGACATATGCGCCCGTTTCGTTAAAAGTTACAGTAACCTGCACTGGTTGCCGATCATCTTTTATATAAGATATTACTGCTTTTACTGGCAACCTATCCCCAGAATCCATAAAACCATCAGTAAAGTAATCCTTGTTGCCGGTAGTTGCACGTGAAAGACTCTTGGAAACATTGCCATTTTTATCATAGAATACCGCAGTAACATAATTATTATCCTCGGCAATATGCCAAATCTTAACAAAAACATGGATGCTATTAGTGTTTAAATTGCTTTTAGTGATAAAAACATAGGCATGATCCTTGGTTACAATTTGATAGCCGGTATCTGCACTATAAGTACTGGTGTTTGAAGTTTCCGCGATATTGCTCTGTAGCGGTCCATTATACTCGCCCGTAATATATAAAGGAGAAATAGCAACCGTCGTACCAATACCGCTGGTCCGATATAAATTTTGTCCCCCAGATGCCGGGGCCGCTTCCACATATTTATTTACATTGATAAACGCACATACCTCAAGTTCAACTTCTTCTCCGGAATACCCTTTAACAATGCCGGCATAGCCGTAGGCGGGTCCAAGAATTCTCGGCCATTGCACAACTTGCACTTTACTGCCTACCGGATACTTATCCTTAATTTCCTCAAGCTGCTGCTGCTTGGTAGCTATAATATCATCACTAAATTGAGATTGATCAGGCTCGAGCTCTGCGGCTTTTTGGAAAGCAGCCAGCGCATTTTTATAGTCACGCAAGGCAAGATAGGCCTTGCCTTTAGTATTCCAGCCAGTTCCGCTTTGGGGCAATAGCGCAATCACTTTGTCAGTTTCTGCAATGGATTCTTTATACCTGTGTAAAGAAATCTGCGCTATAGCCTTGCAGGCATACGCCCCTGCATTGTATTTATTTAGATCAGAAGCTTGATCGCATTTTTCTATTGCCTCGCTGTAATTTCCAGCAGCTACATCTTCTTGCGCCTGGTTAACTAAGCGTTCAGCATCAGCCAGCTGATCTTGCTTGTCAATATCTTTGGCTTCATCGGCGCGAACCTGTATAATATTATCTTTGGCTTCGCTAATAAACGAATCTGTGCTTGGCGCATACTGTAAAAAGGCCTCGAAACCTTCAATCGCCTTTTGATATTCCTTAAGGCGCCAATGCGACATGGCTTTATTGAAATAAGCATTAGCCCGCTTGGGATTTAATTGGATGACAGCATCATAGTCTACTATGGCTGCTTTATCCCAGCCCCGCTGCGCAAGTAACCTAGCACGCTGAAAATACGCATCAGCAGACTGTGGATTAACTTCGATAGCTTTCGATAAATCCGTAATTGCCGAGGTTTGCTGCCCCGTAAATTGCAAATACGCCATTGCACGATTATAATACGCCTTAAAAAACTTATCATTTACCCCAATTGCCTTGGTATATTCCTTAATGGCCAAACCAAACTGCCTATGTTCATAATACTCGTTGCCTTTGTTTACATACTGCTGCTCTGCAGAATTATCACCGCTGGCCAAAGAGATACTGGGCACAAATAACAACAACATAAGACTAAGCATACACATAACTTGAGAAAAACGTTTGCTGCGATCCAAAATAATCCTCTCCTTTGTAAACTGCCCCAACAACTTCCACTACTCTGAACTTATCATAAGAAGACAGTTTGTTCAAGCAATTATTTTCTGCTTTAGGCAGTTTCGCCATCCCCCATGATATATGTCCCTTCGGCAATAATCTCTTTTGTCTCAGCAAATGCCACTGACAGCACTGTTGATAAAAGCAATAAAACAATCGTTATGCCCATACTTTTCCCAGCAATCACCAGAACCCCGCTTCCCTTCTTTGCTATTATATTTATTGTACACAAAAAATTATCGCATTACTTTGATTATATAACGAAACCGCCATCTCGCAGTAATTGTCAATACTTTGACATTACCGTGAAATGGCAGTCTTTTCAATCAGTTATTTTTTATTCTATTTAAGTGTCCCTCTATAAAATAGATAAAGATCTGGCAGCTGTATTAGCTAACTCTGCCAATGGACCCGGATAAATACCAATCCACAACGTAGCAAGCAAGCTAATCAAAGCAGCAATACGCAGTGGTTGACTTACGATAAATTCTTTCTGTACGCACGGTTCGTTCATATATATTACTTTAGTAACATTTAAATAGTAATATACAGAAATCATTGACATTACAAAACCCAATAGTCCAAGCCATAAATACCCTTTTTCAATAACCGTAGAAAAAACATATAATTTACCAGCAAAACCAGCCATAGGCGGAATACCTGCCATCGATAATAATGATACTGTCATGACAACAGCTAACAATGGCGATTGTTGAGCAAGTCCAGAAAAATCCTTGATCTCATTTGAACCATGATGTTTTTTGACTGCAATGATCGTGGCAAATACGCCAACATTAGCAAACATATAAAGCATAGCGTAAAATAAAACACTTTTGATGCCAGATGCATCAGCAGACAGTAATCCTACAATCATATATCCCGCCTGAGTAATGGAGGAATATGCCATCATACGTTTAATATTCGTCTGCCACATTGCAATAACAGTGCCGCCTATCATGGTAATGGCCGCAATAATACTGACAATACCTCCCCAGTAGGCTTGCATAGGAACAAAAGCTATAAACACCATCCGCAGTAACACTGCAAGACCGGCTACCTTTGAACCCATAGATAACATAGCGGTAATCGGCGTAGGTGCGCCTTCATATATTTCCGGTGCCCACATGTGAAAAGGAATAAGAGCCATTTTAAAGAATAATCCTGCTACAATCAGCCCAAATCCAAATAACATGCCCAGACTAGTATTGGCATGCTTAGCAATCTGTTCAAAAACAATGCTGCCAGTACATCCGTATACCCAGCTCACACCATACAATAAAACTGCACTTGACACCGAACCTAAAATCATATATTTCATACCGGCTTCACTGGACTTACTACTGTTAAATTGATAGCCTACCAGGATATAAAAGGTAACAGTCATTAATTCTGTACCAATAAAAACAGTAAGTAAATCATTGGCAGAAGCCATAATCATCATGCCAGCAACCGCTAATAATAACAGTGCATAAAATTCTCCTTGATATTTTGCTAACCCTTCAACATAGTCAAAAGAAAACAATAACGTTAGCAAAATGGCGAGTAAAAAAATCTGCTTAAAGAATAAAGCAAAAGAGTCTAGGGTAAATAATCCTTGGTATACCGTTGCTGAGACACCATACTGAGTACATGTATAAGCAAATACTCCTGCAACTCCAGCAGCTGCTAAATATCCAAGACTGCGCCGTGTTTCAAACCGCGGCAGCAAAAGATCTAAGATAATAATCAGGAGGGATAGACAAATAATTGCAATTTCACTAGTTAACAGCGTAATATTCATCGAAAAAGCCCTCCTAACAAAGCTGGCGCAGCATGTAATTTAGTCAAAAAAGGTACCATCGGCTCTACACCACTATTTACCATCCCCATAAGCATCTGCGGAAAAACTCCAAATACAACCAATACACTGCCAAGTACAATCAATGGTACTAATTCTACACCGCGCGCATCCGCACAACCATCAAATTCCGTGCGACGCGGCCCAAATAATACATTGGCTAATACTCGTAAAATATACAATGCCGTGAAAATAATTCCTGAAATAGCTAACAAGGCATATACAGGATATTCTCGAAAGGCACCTACAAAAATCGTGAATTCAGGAATAAAACCAATCAATCCCGGCAATCCCAGCGAAGCCATACCAGCTAGCATAAAACCAGTAGCAACCCTTGGCATTTGGTGAGCTAACCCACCTAAATCTGGAATGTAGCGTGTATGGGTTTTTTCATACACATAGCCAATCATTGCAAAGAATAAAGCACTCATAATCCCATGGGCAAACATATTGCCAATAGCACCATTCATACCTGTACCATTCAAAGCCGCAAAGCCAATCAGTACATAACCCATATGCGATACCGAAGAATATCCAATAACATATTTTAAATCTTTTTGCACCAGAGCAATAAACCCGGCATATAGCACATTACATACTGCCAGCAATGCAATCCATGGTGCCCAAAACTTAGCACCCAGTGGTAAAATCAATAGTCCTATACGAATAAGACCATAACCACCAATTTTTTTAAGAACCCCTGCATGAATCATAGATACAGCCGTAGGCGCTCCGGCATAACCATCTGGCGACCAACTGTGCAAAGGCCACATTGACAACAATGAACCAAAACCAATCATCAACAGAAAAAAGGTAAAAATTTGAAATCCTTCTGATAAATTCCCCAACTGGTTTGCCTGAGCTAATGCCGTCATACTAAACGTTCTCATCCCTGAGGGGTAAGCATTCAAGTACAAATCAATGATGCCAACTAGCATAAATGCCGAACCAAGCAACAAGTATATGGTTAACTTCATGCCTGAATACTCTTTACTTACTCGCTTGGATGAGCCCCAGATCAGTACCATAATGTAAATAGGAATAACCACCATTTCATAGAACAACAAGAAAATAAATAAATCTTGTGTAATAAAAGTTCCAGTTACCCCAGCAAGTAAAATAAGCAATAAAATAAAAAACTCTTTTGAACGTTTTGTTATATTCCAAGAAGCAAAAACCGTAGAAAAGCCAATCAGCACAGTAAGCAGTAACATAGGTAAGGATATACCATCTACGCCTAAGATAAAACTAACACCTAAGTCTTGAATCCAAGCGCGGCTTTCTACAAACTGCATACCACCTAAGTTAAAATCATACATTTCATAAGCATAAATCACTAATCCAAGGGCTACCATCATAGTTAAGGCTGACACCATCTTGATTATTTTATCTGCTTCACGCGGCAGAAAACTCAAAAATAATGCTCCAATGATGGGTGCCAGCATAATAGCGGTTAACAACGGAAAATGATCCATTTTAGTAGGCACCTCCCCGCAAAGATGCCATAGATATGGGAGCTGTTATAACAAGCCATACCACCATAATCAATATGGCACCGAACAAAATTAAACCATATTGTTGCAGATAGCCTGTCTGCCATTGGCGCAGCTCATCCCCCATTCGATAAGTCAGCTTTGCCAAGCCATTTACGATACCATCTACAATGTAAAGATCAAGCCAATACAATATTTTTCCAAAACCTCGCACAAAAGTGTAATTCAGCCACAAATAGAGTTCATCGATATAATATTTATGATAACTAACGTTATACAATGTACTAAAGCGCATTGCCAGTCGATCAGGGGAAACCTTACCAGAGCCGTATATCAGCCACGCTAAAGCCATTGCAAGCACTGACAATACCATCGATGTTGCAGCAATCGTCCAATTCAGCCCCTCATGGGAAGCATCTCCAAAGCGTATCCATTCCCCAAAATGATAAACATGAGGAATATATCCGCCAATAATCGCAAAAATGCTTAATATAATTAAAGAAAACTTCATAGTGGACGGAGCTTCATGTGGATTGTTTTCCGGTTTTTCAGGACCGCAAAATACAAGAAATAATAATCTAAACATATAAAATGCTGTCATAAAAGCTGTGACGACAGCAATTATATATAAAGGCGCACTAACCTCTGACACTGCCAATAGAATTTCATCTTTAGAGAAGAAACCGGCAAACGGCGGTATGCCTGAAATCGCCAATACACCAATCGTCATAGCAGCAAAAGTTATCGGCATTTTATGCCGTAAGCCACCCATTTCAAAAATATTACCTTTGTCATGAAGTCCATGCATTACCGAACCAGCTGCCAAAAACATTAACGCTTTAAAAAAGGCATGCGTCATTAAATGGAACATAGATGCAGTCACACTTCCTACACCAAGTGCTAACATCATATATCCTAGCTGACTAATGGTGGAATACGCTAAAATCCGCTTAATATCCTGTTGCGTAATAGCAATGGTAGCAGCAAAGCAAGCGGTAAACCCGCCAACCCATGCTATGATAAGCATAACATTGGGCAGCATACTATATAAAAAGAAAACTCTTACTACCAGATATACCCCTGCTACAACCATAGTAGCAGCGTGAATAAGCGCTGACACTGGTGTAGGACCTTCCATAGCATCAGGCAACCATACATGTAATGGAAATTGACCTGATTTAGCAATAGGTCCGGCAAAAATTAATAGCGCAGCAACAGTAAGTACACCCGTCCCATATTGCTGCACATATTCTGGAATTGCAATTGTCAATTGAGCAAAATCTAATGTTCCAAATACTATTTGTAGTAATAAAATTCCTAATAATAAACCAAAATCACCAATCCGTGTCGTCATAAAGGCTTTTTTCGAAGCTTCACAGGCTGACGGCTTGTGAAAATAATATCCAATTAATAAATAGGAGCAAAGCCCCACCAATTCCCAAAAGATAAACATCTGTACAAAATTAACGGCAATAATAAGACCGAGCATGGTTGCTGCAAATAATGATAGATATGCAAAAAATCTTCCAAATCCATCATCACCCTTCATATAGCCAACTGCATAAATTTGTACTAATAATGATACCAGAGTGACAATAAACAACATCAAGGCTGACACAGGATCAATATACATCCCCATATTAATGGATAAACCAGCAATATCAACCCAAGGTATTTTGTCAATAAGCGGGTGCTCAACCGTAATATGCTGAACAACAACTCCATAACCAACACCCAAGGACAAAATAAAGCTAACCATGCTCATGGTAATAGCCAAAAATGCTGACAATACTGGACTTTTTCGCAGGAAAAAGCCGATCACGACAAAAGCGATTGCTGGCAGCAATGGAATAAGCCAAGCATGATGCAATGCATATTCGTTAAACATAGTTCTTCACCTACCCTTTTTTGACCTTACCAACGCATACGATTCAGTTTGTCAATATGCACTGTATCATAGTCATGATACACGCGAAATAGTAAAGCTAAGCCCACAGCGACTTCTGAGGCTGCAACCGTAATGGTAAATATAGAAAACACTTGTCCTGTTAACACTTCCGGCTGAATAAATCGTGAAAAAGCTACTAAATTAATATTAACGGCATTTAACATAAGCTCTATGCTCATTAATATCGTCACTATATTGCGTTTCGTCAAAACCCCATACACGCCAATAATAAATAATATAGCCGCAACCGTTAAATAATGAACTAAGCTTATCATTTTTCTTCTCCTCCTTTAGCCAGAACAATAGCACCCATCATTGCCGCTAATAAGAGTACAGCTGCTGCTTCAAATGCTACCATATAATCAGTGAACAATAACCGAGCAAGCACCGATGGAGTATCTTGGGCTGCCATAGATGAAGAATAATGCCACGGCGTGGCAGCAATTACAATCAGAATTACAACAAACAATAAAGCGCATACAACAGCAGCCCCTCTTGGCCAGCCGCTATTGGGATTGGTATTCTCCATACTGCGGCGTTGTGTCAACATAATGCCTAATACAATTAAAATTGCTACGGCACCACTATATACTAAAATTTGCACTGCTGCTAAGAAATCAGCTTGCAATAGTACATACAGCCCGCTAATACCAATAAAACATAATGCCATCAACAAAGCACTATGAACTAGATTGTGTTTTGTCACCACACCAATAGCTGATGCTATTGTAATGGCGGCTAAAATATAAAAAGCAATTGTATATACGAGATCATCCATCGGAAGCCCTCCCTTTAGCAGCTTCAACTTCTTGTTGAGCAACTGCTAAGCAATCTACATCGAGCTGTCTACCAAAATATCGGGAATTTTCATAATTTTGATCCCAGTGGATTGCTTTTGTTGGACAAGCTTCAACACATAAATTGCAATATAAGCATCGTCCCGAGTGGTAGATATAAGAAGCCAAGCGCTTTTTTTTCTGTTCATTCATCACGGTCGTAAGTGCAATAGCGGCATTCGGACAAGCCATACTGCACAAACCGCAGGCAATACATTTTTCACTGTTTAATTCTAAATCCCCACCGCGAAATCGAGGCGACATGGGGATTTTTTCTTCTGGATACTGCACAGTTACCTTTTTGCCCAAAAAATGCTTAAAGGTAATGCCCATACCTTTTAATAAGCCCTTGCCTAACATAATGTTCTCCCTCCTAGCTGAAAAGTTTATAGCTATAGATGCCAATTCCTGTAATAAGCACGTTTACCAACGCCAGAGGAAGCAATACTTTCCATCCAAAAGTCATCAATTGGTCGATACGCAAACGCGGAAACGTCCAGCGAAACCACATAAAGACGAAAATCATAACACCAATCTTCAGGAAAAACCATAGCCAGCCGGGAAGCCACGGTCCATTCCATCCACCTAAAAACAAAGTGGTAGCAATGGCGGAAGCAGCTAATAAATTAGAGTACTCGGCCAAAAAGAATAAAGCCCAGCGCATACCGCTATATTCAGTAAATGGTCCTGCCACTAACTCTGACTCACATTCCACTAAGTCAAAAGGTGCCCGATTTGTTTCAGCAATGGCAGCAATCATATATACTACAAACGCAACAGGTTGTAAAAAAATAAACCAGCCATGCTGCTGAGCCGCAACAATATCGCTCATACGCATGGATCCAGTTAACATGACCACTCCAACAATGGAAAATGCCATAGGAACCTCATAACTTAGCATTTGTGCAACAGTACGCATTCCACCTACAAGTGCATATTTACTATTCGATGACCACCCGGCCATCAAGAAAGGTAACGTAGATTGGGATGCAACCGCAATAAAATAAAAAATCCCAATATTAAGATCAGCAAAAATAGCCTGCCGATCAAAAGGAAACACGGCATATACTGCAGCCGATGGTATAAATAACAGCACTGGTGCCAAAATCCACATTTTTTTATCTGCACTGTCAGGTATAATATCTTCTTTTGACATAAGTTTTATCATATCTGCTACCGACTGAATTGTTCCCCATGGACCTACTCGGTTAGGCCCAATGCGTACCTGCATATATGCGCTGATCTTACGTTCTGCATATACCAGCACAATAGCCGACATTGATATAACTGTCAAAATGCCTCCAAGATTGATAAGCGCCATAAAGAGATCAATCCATTGCGGATTTGAAAAATATTGACTAAGTAGTCCCCGCAGTATTTCTGATATCGCAAACAATCCAATTACTTCCTGCATCCTTTATGACCCTCCTTTTCTAAGTTTAACAATCGACTTCCCCCATTAGAGGATCTAATGTAGCAAGTACGGCTACTACATCGGCAATCAATAATCCCTTACAAACTTCATCAAGTGCTTGCAAATTAATGAATGATGGTCGACGTACGTGAGTGCGATAAGGCTTAGTGGTACCATCGCTCACAATGTAAAACCCTAACTCCCCACGAGGATTTTCAATACGATGATATACATCACCAGCAGGTGGTTTTAAAACTTTAGGCACTTTTGCCATAAAAGGCCCCTCAGGCAATTGCGCAATTGCCTGGGCAATAATCTTAGAACTTTCCACCATTTCTTCCATACGTACTATATAGCGATCCCAATTGTCACCATTTTCACCTAACGGTACAGCAAAATCAAAACGATCGTAAATACCGTATGATTCTACTTTGCGGATATCGTAATCAACGCCAGATGCGCGCAAACAGGGCCCGGTTAGCCCTACTTCTAAAGCCTGCTTTCCATTAATAATGCCTGTATTTTTTAAACGGTAATATAAAATTTCATTACCTGTTAATAAGTTATGATATTCTTCTAATATTTTCGGGAAATCCCCTAAAAATTTTTGAGTTGCCGGTATAAACTCTGGAGGAATATCATCCGCCACACCGCCAATTCGAATATAATTATAAGTTAACCTTGCGCCGCATACCATATCAAACAGATCCAAAACAGTTTCACGATCCCGGAAACCATAAATCATTCCTGTTGTAGCACCAAGATCAATTGCCAAGGAACTCATGAATAGTAAATGACTAGCAATCCGATTTAATTCTGTCATAATAATGCGCAAATATTCGGCTCGTTCTGGAATTTCAATCTCTATCAGCTTTTCTACAGTTTGGCAGTAACCCAAATTATTTCCCATTGATGCAACATAATCCAGTCGATCAGTATACGGAATGAATTGCGTATAAGTACGACTTTCTGCTAACTTTTCTATTCCTCGGTGTAAATACCCCATATAGGGTATAGCCTTTACTACCTGTTCACCATCTAATTCTAATTCTAATTGCAGTACGCCATGTGTACTAGGATGCTGCGGCCCCATATTTAAGGTGTATGTCTGGGTTTTAGGCATAATTCTACACGCCTCCTTTCATCCTGCGCTGACAGCTTATATTCTTTGCGCAAAGGATGTCCCTCAAAGTCCTCCGGCAATAAAATCCGTCTTAAATCAGCATGACCTACAAACTCAAGCCCTAGTAAATCATATACTTCCCGTTCTTGAAAATTCGCAGATGCCCAAATTGACATTACAGACCATATAGCAGGCTTATCTGCCGGACACCGAGCTTTTATCGTAACTGTATGTTTCAGATTCAATGAATAAAGATGATATACCACTTCAAAATGATCTAGATAATCCACTGCCGTCAAATTACTTAACATAGTAAACTGGTATGCTGCATCATTTTTCAGTACGCCCATTATAGTTAGAAATTTGCTGTCTTCAATCAATAACGCTTGCTGGCATCCTTCACCAATCATACTAATTGAATTGGGGAACTGTGCTTGCAATTTGCTGATTGCCTCACTACTCAGTATTTGACTACTCACAACTTTTCCCTCCCTAGAGAGGGATTTTGAATTTTTTTCTTAAGTGCCAACATTCCTTGAATCAATGCCTCAGGCCGTGGCGGACATCCAGGGATATATACATCAACAGGCAAAATTGAATCCACACCTGGCACAACCGAATACGAATCTGCAAAAGGACCTCCAGAATTAGCACAGCTTCCCATAGCAATTACATATTTAGGCTCTGGCATTTGCTCATATAAACGTTTCAAAGGACCTGCCATTTTCCAGGTTAATGTACCTGCTACAATTAATAAATCTGCCTGCCTCGGCGAAGGTCTAAAAACTTCATAGCCGAATCGAGAAAGATCAAACCTTGCTGCTGCTGCTGCCATCATTTCCATAGAGCAGCAAGCAAGTCCTGAAGATAATGGCCACAATGAATTACTGCGCGCCCAATTAAGTACTGTATCAAGACTTGTCAGAAGGATATTTTTCTTCATAAATTCATCTTCTGGTTTCTCTACTACTGATAAATTCCCTATTTCCACTCTAATCCTCCTTTATTCCAGGCATATCCAAGTCCAATAACAAGAACCATCATAAAAACAAACATTTCTATAAAGGCAGCTAGCCCTAACTGCTGAAACTTAATGGCCCATAAATATAAAAAAATAGTTTCCACATCAAAAACAACAAATATTAACGCATATAAAAAATAACTGATTCGAAACTGCACCCACGTAGTACCTACAGTATCCACCCCGCACTCATAAGGCATAGATTTCTCTACTCCAGGGCGTCGTGGTTGAATTATATAAGACGCTCCAAGTGCCAGAAAAGGAAATAATAACGCAATAACCAATAACATACCGATATTGGCATAATCATGTAACATAATAATCCCCCTTAGCAAAATTCAATTTATTCTTGATGATGGAATAATAATACAAATTGTATTTTCTTAGTGTGTTGTATCTATGGAAAAATTTCTAAAAAAAAAAGACTTGCATGGATTAATATTACTTTTAACATAATAGCACAATTTATCCAAAGATAAAACCCTTTTTGAAACACACTGTCTTCTTTTAACATACAAAATGCTTATTTTTTTGTTATACGTAGATAGCCCTGCATTATCACGGGAACATAAAAACGACCTGCCTATGAAAAAGTTAGCTAGTTAACAATTCAAAAAACAGGACTTGGCGTTATGCCACCTAAAAAAGGATAGACGAATCCCATCACTCCGTGCTCCCCCTCGATAGGGGACTTAAGAAAAGCACGCCTAATTGGGGGAAGTGGTGGGTCGTAAAGCGGCTTAAGAAATTCGTCAGAGCGGCGAGAATGTTTGAATTGCTTATTAGCATTTACCGTTAATGGAAATAAAATACGTTACAAATTATAATTTTTTGAAATCTTGAAAATCCGCTATTTTTAAAGCTTACATTTTTTGGATTATAATGGTAACGGTGTGGGTCAAGCATAGCTCTTAAAAGGGGAATTTAAATAATACACCAAAGAAATATGAAACTAATTACTAAAAAATTATCGAATTACTTTGATTATAAAACGAAACCGCCATTTCGCAGTAATTGTCAATACTTTGACATTACCGCGAAATGGCAGTTCTTCAATCGGTTATTTTTATTTTATTTAATTAGCCATTAATCCCTTCCGTTATCCTCTCGCCTGTCGGCGTCTTGGCAAGTCCTCCTTCAGAGGTTTCCTTAAGCGTTCTTGGCAGGTCGAGCCCTATACGGTACATGGCTTCGATGACTTCATCGGCGGGGATTACGCTTTCAATACCGGCAAGAGCCATTTGGGCTGCAAGCAGCGCGTGGACAGCGGCGAAGGCGTTGCGCTTGACGCAAGGGACTTCGACAAGACCGGCTACCGGGTCGCAGACAAGACCGAGGAGATTTTTGAGTGCGAGCGCGAGAGCATGCGCGGACTGTTTGGGTGTGCCGCCAAGCATTTCGGTTACAGCCGCGGCAGCCATGGCTGCCGCTGAGCCGCATTCGGCCTGGCAGCCACCTACAGCGCCAGCAACTGTAGCGTTAGAAGAGATAACCGCGCCAATTCCGGCGGCAGTAAACAGAGCCTTCACCAATACTTTGTCATCGCATTTTAGATGTTCCCCTACTGCCAGAATTGCGCCTGGTACAATGCCGCAAGAGCCTGCAGTCGGACAGGCTACAATTTTACCCATACGGGCGTTGACTTCGCTTACGCCAAGCGCATACGCTGCTGCTTTAGCCACAACCGGGCCGAGAAAGGTATCGGCATTAGTAAAACGGCAGGCGTCACCGCCGACCAGTCCGCTAAATGATTTCTCCTGCTCCTGTAATCCCTGCCGCACAGCATCCTGCATTACCTTGAGACCAGCGTGCATTTTGTTCCAGACGACATCTGACGAGCATTGGCTCTCCTCGCTTTCCCATCCCCAGACAACCTCAGCTATAGTTTTTTTGCTACTTTCAGCAAGTTCTACAAGCTCGGCAATATATTTAAAATTAATCATGTTGACTCCTTATATTGGTTGTACTACCAGTGCTGACTGGATACCGGAAAGCTCATTCATCGCATTTATCGCCCTAAGGGCAATAGGCTGATCAGTCTCGAGAATCATGAGTGCCTGTGCGCCCTTTTGTTTTCGGGATACCCGCATAAAGGCAATGTTCACATTCTGCTGCGCCAGAATTTGTGTGATATTGGCAATAACGCCCGGTTTATCCTGGTGTATGGTAATCAGAGTATAATACTCTCCGGCAAACTCCACCTCATAGCCGTCTATTGAGGTAATCCTTATACTGCCCCCGCCGAGAGATGCTCCGCGGACCCTGGCCTTTTTCCCTGAAACGCCGCTTAGTTCAAATTCAGCGGTATTGGGGTGATAATCGCCCTGACTGCTTTTAAAAACCACCTCAAGCCCTGACTTTTCGGCTAGACTAAGAGCATCCTTTATCCGCTCATCATCTGCCGCAAAGCCCATCAGTCCTGCAACCAGCGCCTTATCTGTGCCATGCCCCTTGTATGTTTGAGCAAAAGACCCGTACAAAGTAATGACAGCCTTTACCGGAACTTCGCCTAAAATAGTTCCGGCCATCTTGCCAAGACGCGCCGCGCCCGCTGTATGAGAACTAGACGGCCCAATCATAACCGGGCCGATAATATCAAATACTCCCATAATTAACGCTCCATCTCTTATAGCATACCTTTATTGTGCATACAAATGACCTACTAAAAAAATAAAGTTCTTGATGTCTTAAAATAATTATAGCATGCGCCTATCTTAACTACAAAAAAGAAAAAATGAATTGAATTCATTTATAGTTAAAAATGACTAAAATAAAAATAGAGGCTAACGGATACTTGCCCGCTAACCTCTGTTCATTATTATAGCTTATTAAAACTACCAGCCTCCTGAAATTGTGGCGCAATGACCATTTTGCCGAATCTGTCCATATATCCCCACTTTCCATCTACCTTAATGGAAACCATCCCATTAGCACTGGCCCAGAGGTCTGAATCTTCATTGCAGATGTGAGGAATCACTGTCTTTCCAAACGCATCAATCATCCCCCAACGACCGTTTAGCTTTACTTTAGCCAATCCGTTCGAAAAAGCAACTCGATCAATATACTCACTCTGGTTTCTCTCCGGCAAGCTTACTGCTTCATATTTCAAAGGAATAGCCATCTTCCCTTCCATATCCATAAAGCCCCATCGCTCCCCGACCTTCACGGCAGCGAGTCCTTCTCTGAATAATGAAGCGTCATCCAGAATCATTGCCGACAAAAACTTGCCACTTTTATCAATGATCCGCCACTTTTCGCCCGTTTTGACCGCCGCGAAACCATTTTTGAACGGCATCATCCAATCATACTGAGCCGGAATTACAAATGTCCCCTTTCTGTCGACAGCTCCCCACTTGTCACCGGGAGCATGCACGACGGCCAGCCCTTCCGAGAATAGACCCACATAATCATTCTTGGTTGAGATCACCAAATTCCCCGCTCTATCAATATAGCCCCGTTTTTCTTTTTCCTGCGTAAGGCCTGGCTGATTCGGCATAGTTCCGCTTCCAGTCGCACAGGCAATCGCGACCCCAAACAAGCCGCCAAAAGAAAAGCTGCTTTTAAAGACCCGGATTTCTGCCAGACCGTCCTGAAAATCACCAGCCTTATCAAAAGGCGCTTTGATTACTACATTACCGGTCTTGTCAATATAGCAGTACTTGTTATCAAACATAACCGGAGCCAAACCTTCTTTGAAATATTGGCTTACGGCGTTGAACTTAGTCGGAATTACCAGGTTTCCGGCTGTATCAACATACCCCCAATCACCCCGGAGCCGCACCGGGGCAAGACCATGATCAAAATACGTGACTTCTTCGAAACGACAAGGTACAGCGAGCTTTCCCATCCTGTCAATAAATCCCCATTTGCCATCTTTTTTTACCGCCGCCAGTCCTTCGCTAAAGCCTTTTACTTCCGAAAACTGGGGCGCAATAACCATAGTTCCGCTCGTATCACAGAACCCCCATTTTCTATCCTTGCGCACTGACGCCAAACCCTCCTTGAAATCCGCGACATTTTCCTGTGTAACGGGAAGGACTACCTTGCCTGCCCTGTCTATAAACCCCCACTTGCTGTCGCGTTCCACCGCTGCGATTCCCTCATTGAATGCTTTTACGGTGTCATATTCCACTGGGATGACGGCCTTGCCATATTTATCGTAGCAACCCCATTTGTCATCTTTCTTGACAGCAACAAATCCATCCTGAAACTCATTCGTGTCTCTAAACACGGGCGGGATAACGAATTTTCCCGCTCTATCGATATAGCCCCATTTGCCGCTAATTTTTACCCGTGACAGGATGCTTTCGGTACCTTTTACCAAAGCTGGCTCATCTTGCGCTACCGTTTTTGTTTCATCAATTGTCATTGGCGCTGCCGCCGTTTCCTGTGTTGCGGCAAATAATGCCCCGTGCGGCCCTCCAAAAAATAACGCTGCTGCCGCAGCTACAATAAATGTAAAATGCTTTATACTTCTTTTGCTACTCATTGGTTTCAAGCAATCCATCTCCTCATTTTTATCAAACTCTTACAATCCCGCTACTTCCGTACCACCTATTCCATAATAAGGCTCAATACTGCTTACCTTCTTCTAAAATACAAAAGGAGACCGGTATTGTCCGGTCTCCAATAAAAATCCATAATTTTTCTTCGCATCCCGAGAAAAAGACCATCCGATGCTACCACCTAACATACTTGCAAAAGATAAACTGCCTATACAGGAATAGAAAGCTCTAAACACAGATAGCATATTTTGTAAAATTTTATTAATTCTAGTATTCTCTATAAAAATTAAATATTCCTTCTTTTCTATAATATATTTTCATCTTCTATATGGTAGCAGAAAAAACATCCCCGCGCTTCTCCTTTTTATTAGCTCTGAGATTTTTTCATGCAGCAACAAAGGTGTAACTTCCGCCAAAATGATCACAGCCGGACAAAAAATCATTTCCTCCGGTATCAAGTTATCTGCGATGCTCAGCACGCTTACCTTAATGCTACATGAAGGTACCCCGTTAAGACTAGCTGCTGACCAGAGCGAGTTTAAGCTAAGCCTTTATCTCCTTACGAAATGCTGCAGGAACTAAAAACTATGATGGAAAATTTCAATCTATCTTCCCCCTGTATTTTTCGCAGCAATCATCCGTCCAATTTTCTGCGGCTAACTGGCACTTTACCAAAGGATAAAGTAAAATAACGCAATACCGCAAGCCTGCCCCTCCGCGTCGCTTCATACTACTTCGTGTCGTTAGCATTTAGCACCAGCATATCGTTCTCGTCGAACGACCAGAAAGGGTTATATGCGACCTCCCAGTAATAGCCGTTCGGATCAGTGAAATATCCGCTATACCCGCCCCAGAAAACTTTCTGCGGCTCTTTAGCGATAACTGCACCCGCCTTTTTCGCAAGTTCCATGACTTCATGCACCTCGGCCTCGCTTTTCACGTTGTAGGCCAGAGTAATTCCAGCAAATCCTTCAGCAATCTGCGGCGGCTCTTTCTCGTTAATATCCTCTGCAAGAAGCCTAAGTGGATACAGTTCAAATTTTGTGCCGGTGGTATTAAAGAAAACTACCTTTGGATTATCTTCTTTTTCATCGGTGGCAAAACCAAGACCATCGCGGTAAAAACGGATGGACTGCACCATATCCTTTACTCCAAGGCAAATAATGCTAATTCTGTTCATGATGAATTTCTCCTTTTACTTTTCCTGGCAATGCTCACAGTAGTAAATGTTTCATTTTTAATTGCGATGCCGCTGCAGAAACCGCCTATCAAATACTTTCTTCACCATTTATTTCTGCCATTGAGCCTTGAACGGTTCCTTCCATCGTCCATCAAATTGTACTTGAGTCCATCCGACTGCACCATCAGTTTTTCTGAGACAATACCATGTATTCACACCTAACGCTGCATCTGTTGCCTGACCAATATATTGAGCCCACGGCGAACTTATCTGCCTATTGCTGAAGTCAGAAATCCCCCCTGGTAGCCACCATACCTGTTCCCCCTCATACCAACCAAGATACGTTCCTTCCCCCGTATACATCATCAAATAAACCGTATCTCCCTGATTTAATATTGGCCCATCAGGTTTCTGCGAATACTGACTTTTATAGGTTTGCGTTTGCTTCAATACTTTAATAGGATGGGCTGATGGATGAGTAAGCACAGCCACGGAAATTCGCTCCGCAGATAATCCTGCCATCAATTGGTCAGCTATGACATTGCCATTGGGGCGAACATACAAGCTCACATCTGTTTGGGCTTGAAGCTGCATCTGTACTGGTGCCTCAGCTGGCATGCGATCCCACACGATATAATCATCTGGAACGGGATAAGCCTCAGCGATATTACCAGAAAAGCTCAATATACTCATTCCAAACAGTACACCTGCAATACTTTTCAAGATGGAAAACAATGATTTCATAATTACAACATCCCCCTTCTGCTCAAACCAAGCAATATCATATGCTAACCTTCTCTATAATCACAAAAAATTCCTGCCAATTATACAATCGGCAGGAATCTTTGCTATATTCATATATTCAATTCCATTCGTTCAATAAGCGCAACATTTCCCACTGAAAAAAACAAGGGGACAGTGATAGCGTTTCACGCTCACCAAACTCGTGTTGAAGAAACGCCTGTTGAATCGCAGGGGAATCGCAGGGGACGGTTCCGTTTGAGTCTGCTGGAAATATCAATCTCCTGATTATGCTCTTGCTATTAGACTCAAAACGAACCATCCCCACTGAGTATTGTGTTTCATTATCTGAAAGAAGATAATGTAATCTACTCGTTTTCCAGCCAGAAAGTCGTGTTACTCTCCCCATCGAAGGAACATCTTGGATAGTTAGCCAAGGCTTATACGTATTACCTTCACTACTGCCTCTACCTTCTTTTATATATCTAGCTATTTTATCTTCAGTCCAAGAGGTACGATATTTCGCCATAAAAATATGCCACTTTTTAAGCATAAATCTGTCAGACTGAAATTCTTAATATCCTTGAAAAGTAATCATTTGTGTAAATTATTATTTTCCTCTGATTGTTCGGAGCTTATCTACTTTCAAATGAATGATTCTTCAAACCCACTGTAGGATTGATGTTTTGGCGTTTCTCCCTTTTTTTCTGGTATAATAAAAACAATAAATGATAACTATTTTACATTTCTACATAAAAGATTAAAAATATAAACTCACCTAAAATATTGATATTGCCAGCATAAAATAAGGAAGTGAATTAATGTTTATAAATGGAACGAAACCGATAATTAATGTAAAAGATTCTTTTCTGATGGCTTGTTGTAGCGAAGGTAGTAGTTGGTTTACCGAACCACTATTAGGGGACAGTTACGTAGCATATATTACTCAGTTGGCTGAGCAACTAAATTTTCTTACTTTTGCTCGTAAGTTTGGATTAGAAACTCCGCTTGGGCCAAAGATAAAGTGCGGAGATTTTTTTGTGTATATGACGAGAAGTAAATGGCTCTTAACAAAAAAGTTTTTGTTACCGCCAGTATTTGCTGCCCATCCATCATGGCAAAGAATACAAAGATTTGCTCATTGGTGGAGTGATAAACAAGGTCTTGCGGGTTACCTACAAGACGGAATTTGGTTAGAGTTTGATGTCCATCCTAACCTGCCAACAGTGTCTGTGCCCAGTTTGTTCTTTGGGATTCTTACTGAAGGAAAGCGAGGTAGTGATATAATAAATGCTGTCGATGACGCTCTTAATGCACTTGGCGCCATACTGCCGACAACACAAGCTAACTTATTGAAGAATATATTACTACAATTGCTGCCAGAATGTAAATTCTTTCAAATTGGGATAATGCTAGGAAGGCAAGCTGCACCAATACGACTATGCACATTTGGAATGGAGCCTAAAAAAATTCCTGAAATATTGCAACAAATAGGCATATCTACTTTGTCTGATTTGCCGAATGATTTGTGGCAAAAAATATTCTGCTTTAGTAACAATATATCATCGTTTGATATAGATATTGGTATGGTTCTAGGCAAAAAAGTTGGTCTAGAAATGAAGCCAGCTGTTCCTGCAAGTGTGCGTAATCAACACGCAGATATGAAATTTCGAGAATACCTTAGCTTATTGAAGAATAATAACTTGTGTTCACCAGATAAAGGTGCGGCCGTGCTAAATTGGTTAGGTGCTACAAATTTTATTGCTGAATTGCATGATCATAGGATTGGAGAAATACCAGTATTTCGTACGATTAGTCATATTAAGATTGATTTTGAGCAATTTCAATCACCACGAGCTAAGGCATATCTTGAATATAATGTTGGATATCCTGAGGGAACGCAACATGAAGTCCGCTTCTAAAGTGGCATGTGACAATAGTTGGTAGTAGTTATCACTAGATTGATTGGTTCCAAGCAGATTAATAATAGTATCTATTGTACTGGTTGAACATGTTTTAACCGTAATTATTCTGGTGACTCTAATTGTTTAATTTGATTATTATTTAAGGTGACAAATTGATTTAAACCTTGATTTTACTGGTTTCATGATAATTTACATAAAAAGAACGACTGAGACGAAGATGCCGTTTTCGTCATCACCGCAAGGTGATATATTAGAATTATTATTACTAAGGAGGTTTTATTGATATGTACGATAACGTGAGGAAATGTCCGAATTGTGGAAGTGATGCACCTTGTATGGGTGATTTAAGAAAATGTACGGATTGTGGTGGTACGTATTGTAGCAACTGCTCTGGTAATGGCTATGGGGGTAGTTGTCCGTTTTGCGGTAGCAATGAATCAAAATCATTTTAAATTTTCACCATGAGTGATTTTTAATTATTACTTATAGGTAAATATTTACATATTTATTTTATATGACTAGAAGTAACTGAGATAAAAATAGATGGTAACGGATTGATTGTCCGCTACCATCTGTTTGTTTTATTTACCCGTTATTTTTTTCAATACATCGTCCGTAATATCCTGACCGCCATAGATATCGACGCTTTTATCAATTACCATTGCTATACCTTTTGAGTCAGCCACTTCTTTGACAGCGGCATTTACTTTATCGCGAATAGCATTTAGAAGTTCAATTTTCTTTTGTTGAAGTTCTTGGTCAAGTTTTTGAGAATATGCTTTTTTCTCATCATCGCTCATATTCGCGGATTTTTCTTTATATTCATCTTGCGCTTGTTTGACGGCTGCTTTGTAAGTTTCATTAGCTTGCGCCATATCAGGATGTTGATTGATTAATTGCTGGTAGTTGGCTACTGCAATTGGCAATTGAGCAGCGTATGTAGTAACTGGATTTGCGAAAGCTATTACTGCGAATAATACGAAAGCTGATAAAATGATAGTTTTTAATTTTGACATTAGATATTCCTCATTTCTAATTTTAATAACCTTTTTTACCGACTCAATCGAGCCGTCCCTAAAGAATCTACACCTTGCATTTTTAATCAACTCATATTAACTAATGCATATACACCTTCATGATGAATGACCCAAGCAAGCTTAAATTCTATGCTAACTATTATTATATCAGTATCAAGGAAAGGTTCGCCGAAATTTCTATAATGTTCATCAATAAAACGCTGAAAATTATTTGCATCTATCTCAAATGGACCGAAATTACTTCTATAAGAAACATCAGTTATTACCAGAAGCGTTCCACTAAAAGATCTTAATTTGGATAATATATCAAATATCTCTGATTCCTCAATTTTTTCCCATTGATGCAATTCTGGTTTGTTTACAAAAAGATCATCAATTGTTCGAAATACTATTTTAAAATTTTTCTCAATGAGCAATTTAAAAGTCTCCCAATTTACAATTCGATACAAAGTGTTACCCATCTAATCCCTCCTAATTTTAATAAATAAATTAATTATTTATAAGTCTTTTTAAATTGCTCATGTCCCTTGACAAAAATTTTATCAACTACTTTCCACCCACCATCTTCTGTAGCTTTTCGAACTGTCACGTGAGGTCCTTCATCAGTTGTATAATGACCATCTACACTCCACTCTATTTTTGTTTTTCCATCTTGACTTACATACCAACCCGGTTTAATTTCTGTGTAACTATCTAAAGAACCCCCAGCAGCCTTTTCAGCTTCATTTAATAATTCATCTTGATTATTAACCAATCTACGTTGAACTTCTTGTCCTGCAGAATTAGTTATCGTTTTACTTGTCCCATCCGTAGACGAAGTCACTTTACCAGTATTAACAACACTTGAATCAGTCGCTGGATTAGACATTATCTTAGGTTTATTATTATCATCCGTTTGTGCTGTAGGTGGAGGCGACGTATTATTAGATGGATTATTATTAGGATTTGGTATCAGAGTAATACTAGAACCCTGAGTCTTATCATTCGTTAATGCAATTGGTCCATTAGGAGTAGCAACCGTCGTTCCTATAGCTCCGGATCTATAATCACCGTCTGAGTCCGTACCAGCGTTAGCTATAGTTAGCATATGGGAAGCGATGTAAGGGGGAAGCGATGGGGTCAGGCCTTAACTATTATAAAAATTTAGTTATTGCAAATACTTATACCGCAATAGAAAATTAGGCGGTGAAATTTATGGCCCGAAAGCCTCGGATACACTACGAAAATGCTATATACCATGTTATCGCTCGGGGGAACAACAGAGAAAGCCTTCTTCTGGAAGAGAAT
This sequence comes from Pelosinus sp., assembly GCA_021372375.1. Classification (GTDB taxonomy): domain Bacteria; phylum Bacillota; class Negativicutes; order Propionisporales; family Propionisporaceae; genus JAJFUN01. The sequence continues at coordinate 60,634 of JAJFUN010000079.1, forward strand.
GATAAACGCCAGTACTTGCACATTATAGCCGACTATAAAAAGCGTTATGCTTTTAAGCTTTTTGCCTATGTACTTATGGATAATCATGTCCATTTATTAATTAAAATCGCCACCGTTCCCCTAGCAAAAATAATGCAAGGCATCCAGCAGCGATTCACCCAATACTATAACTGGCACTATCACCGCACAGGACACGTATTTGAGCAACGATACAAAGCCTTTCTATGCAACGATAACAATTACCTTTTGACTTTACTCTACTATATTCACCAAAATCCAATACGCGCGAAACTCAATGATTCCTTTAACTATCCCTGGAGCAGTCATCATTCTTATTTTACTGGTCTTTCTGGACTTGTGGATATTGATTTCATTCTTGATATTTTAAGTTCAAACAGAAATCATGCCGTTTCCCAGTATTGCTCAATGATTGGTGTCCCTGTAAACAAAACCGATTTTAAAAATGAAATTGCCGCGCCACCTCAACCTCTAGCAATAGAAGTCGCTAATCCACCTCTTACCTGGGGAGAACTTATTAATAAAATATCTCAGGAGCAAGACATCGGACTAGATCAGCTTTTAGGAAAATGCCGCATACGTAATATCATCGCTGCCCGACGGCAACTAGTTTTTTATGCTTTACAAAACAATCTTTTAACACGTCAACAACTTGCAGAAAAACTGCTTGTCACCCCTTCCCGTATCACTCAAATGTATTATCAATTTGCAAGCCAAGGAAATAACTCAATAACTAAGGCCTGAACATCCCTCTTGTTTTGTCAATAGCCACAGTGCACTTTTATACAAAAAACAAATTGCAATAGTCTAAAAAAGCAAAAAGGTATCCCTAATAACAACATCTGAATATTCTGCAAATAATATAAGCTTTATAAAATT
>JAJFUN010000080.1 GCA_021372375.1 Pelosinus sp.
AATTTTATAAAGCTTATATTATTTGCAGAATATTCAGATGTTGTTATTAGGGATACCTTTTTGCTTTTTTAGACTATTGCAATTTGTTTTTTGTATAAAAGTGCACTGTGGCTATTGACAAAACAAGAGGGATGTTCAGGCATGAATTGTTTAATTATTGGTTAGACTGACTATAAGGGGAATCCGGTGTCCGGCTTTAGTTATTGAGTTGCGCATAAAGCAGGGGGTCAGGATTGCCATGGGGACGAGGTTACTGACAGATAGTTGTCGATATCCTCGTCCCCATGACATTCTGATAATTTTAAAGTTGTAGTTCTCACTCATTGGGGTTAACATGTACGTCGTTAATAATCACTGAATAATATATATAAGATACCACTTTAACGAAATTAAGGAGGGCTTATATGTCACTTCATTGCAACAAAGATTCAAGTGATTTGTTGTATGATAAAGAGTTTTGGAAATACTGCAAAAAAATAACTTTGGATGCCTTCAAAAATAAAATTCCCGATACCCAAATTGATGAACTTCTTAAACACATGCCTACAGGCTGCCATAACCATTGTTGTGGCGTCGGAGGCATATCAGAAGTAAATGGAGCAGATGCATCAATTCTTAGTGCGGTTGTTTGGTCAAAGGTTAAATGTTATCCAGATAATCAACCTTGGAAGTTCGAAGCACAAGCATGGGGACCCGCAGTATGCGGCGGGAGTTGCGCCGGTTTTATGTATAATTTTTACGAACCTAATGATTGGGATGCATTTTTCCGAAATACAGCAAGTTTTTGGGCTCAAGGTGTTTCATATTTGGGCGGTATATTTCAAATCACTTGGTTTGATTCTAATTCAAAACTAATAGGACAATTCAATGGCGCTATGGCTGGTGTAGGTGTGTTTGAAGTTGCCAACAAGGGTCATTGGACAAAAAGGTAGGCCAGCTAGGTACGAGAATGTTTTAGGGTAAATAAGCCCATCTGCAGACATGTTCCTGCAGATGGACTTATACTGTTTAATCTTAATAGATAGACAGTCAGGACAAAACAGGAAAATATACTCCACCTCTGTACGAAAAGATGCACACTCTCCTGACATCACCTTACCAAAAACTTAGGGCATTCAGGACAGATAGTTTTTCACCTAGAAACATTCAAAAACAAGCCATCAAGCCTTGATTTTTAAGACTTGATGGCATTTTTCGCCGTTAAAGGTGATACGGTTCTCCCCGGCTAATCCTAAACGTTCGATATATCTGTTCAATATGTCTTAATATATCAACGATTATCAGACAATGTCAGATAATTAACTTTTCTAGAAATTAAGCTTCTTTGACATACAGCTTGCTGATTAATCGTTGCTGCGCTTTTTGAAAATCGACAATATAGAGGTCCAATTCCATACTCAGCGAAAGAACATCCGGATCTTGCATATTAAAATTTTTTGCCGCGACTAACGCATGCAGCCGAGCACGCAGTTCTTCGAGATTGGATAATTCTTTCATGTGTAATTAACCTCCTTTATATAAACACTACTGTATTGCTCGTTTCTTATAGTTTAATGATACTTTATGTTAGAGGAAGTAGAAACCTAAAAAATCAATGATTTCCCCCTAATAATTAGTTGTTTTTTGTTTAATTTATCCAGATATATAAGAAAACAAGCTTTAAATAAAAAAGAGCTAATTGAGGTCATTTTAAACCCCAATTAGCTCAATTTCTTATTACCTTCCTTATCTAAAACAACATGAACCTGCCCTGCATATTATTATTGCGCCAGCATAAAAAATAACAGAGGATAAACTAAGGCAACAAATAAAATAGTTGTCAATATAAACGCTGCCACTGAAATATGAATATTAAGCTTATAAATACGCGAGGTAATAACCGCATTTACAGCAGTTGGCGTACACGACAGTACTAATATGGTATTAAGCATCTGTTCATCACTAATAAGCAAACAGGCCAATCCATAAGTTAACGCAGGCGCAACCAAAAATTTAATAGGAATAAGATCAATTACACTGCGGTATTGGTCTTTGAGCTTGCCAAAGTCAATTGAATAACCCACAGGAATCAATGCTGTCCATGCCCCGATATGAACAAGAGGGTTAAAACAAGCTCCTAAAAATTCCGGACGATGCACACCGGCCACATGCAAGACAGCACCGCTAATAATCCCTAATACCGCCAACTGATTACGACTAAACAAAACAGATCTCCAGGAAACACCACAGGCCTTCCTGTCATTTTGGGCTCGCTCATAATAGTACTGTGCCAAGGGATAGCAAAACATAAACATGAGAATGTATTGAAACAAAACCACCAATTGCTGATAAGCATAGCCTGTTTCACCGAAAATCAGGAATACACACAAGCCGCCAATGGTACCAAGGTTTGAAAGAGCTGCCGACATTACATAACTTCCTCTATCGAGATCACAGCTATACTTGCGTTGTGCTACCAAATATGCAATTCCGCCGGGGATTAACCCCATCGCCAGTCCCAATACAGGCAGCCATATTAATTCTAAACGAAGCGGCAATACCCAAAAGCTCAAAAAGGATAACGCCGGATAGATAACTAAGATATTATTAAGAATCATTTTGTTAAAAAAAGTTTCATTTAACTTACGCTGGTATCGGCAAAAATATCCGGCCGTCAAAGGCACCAGCAAATCAATTGCAAACAGCAATATTTTCATTTTTATATCCATAATAAACCGATTGGTTCAATCTCACCAACTTTCCGAAAGTATCTATTCCACTACTTTTATGGTTTTTAGAGTACAATCCTCTGGCCCGGAAATGTGGAGCCCTGCCGCCATTAAGGTCTGGCTATAATCAATAATTTCCTGCGTAATCCTCTCACCGGGACATAACACCGGAATGCCTGGTGGATAAAAGGTGACAATTTCACCGCAGATAAAACCGGCGGACTTGGCAAACGGTATTATCGAAGTATTGCCAAAGAGTGCTTCACGCGGCGAAATGATTCCTTCCGGCGCAGCGGGATAACTACTATGTGATATACTCTCCAGTGCACTAAAATCCTGCTTACCTGAATATTTAGCAGCCATACTTCTCAGCGCCGCCAACAGGGCCTCAGCATCTTTTTGGCTGTCGCCCAGGGTAATCAGAAAGAGAACATTATACATATCCGATAATTCAGCCTGTACCTTGTACTCATGGCGTAAAATTCGTTCAGCCTCTGTCCCTTTCATGCCAAGTCCCTTAACCGTAACCGTTACTTTAGTCGGGTCAAAGCTATATACGCCAGGCTGTCCTATTTTGTCGCTGCCAAAACAATATAAACCGGGAATAGTATTGACCTCAGCCCTAACCCACTGGGCTAATTCGATGGCCTGTTCAATTAGCCGCGTTCCCTCAGTCGCCATTTGCATTCTCGCAACATCCAGCGAAGCGAGCAGAATATAATTTGGACTTGTGGACTGCACTAACTGGAGCATTGCTTTGAGGCGCGGCACCTTGATACGTTCTTTGCGGCAATGCACGAGCGAGCACTGCGTCAGCGCACCAAGAATCTTATGTGTACTCTGGGCACAAATATCCGCCCCGGCATCAAGCGCCTGGATGGGCAGCCGCTTACTAAACTTAAGATGCGGACCATGCGCCTCATCTACTAAGACAACCATATCATGACTATGAACAATTTCTACGATTTTTTCTAAATCAGTCGCTGCCCCATAATAACTAGGATTAATAATTAGTACGCCCTTGGCATCAGGGTTTTCTCGCACCGCCCTTTCGACTGTCTCAGGCGTAACCCCCATCGCCAGCCCCAGCTCTAGGTCAACTTCCGGCTGGATAAATACAGGGATGGCACCATTTAAAATTATCCCGCCGATAATGGAGCGATGCGCATTGCGCGGTACAATTATTTTGTCACCAGGGCCAGCTATTGTCATAATCATGGCATAGATGCCGCCGGTTGTCCCATTAATCACAAAAAAGCTATGATCAGCCCCGTACAATTCAGCGGCCAAATCCTGCGCCTCTTTAATACAGCCGTACGGCTCAAAAAAATCATCCATTTCTTCCATTAGCGCCAAATCTAACGCTAGCGCATCACGGCCTATTATTTTTTCAAGTTTTGGATGCATCCCTTTCCCCATTTTGTGGCCTGGCGTGTGAAAAGGTACAACCTCATCCTTTACATATTTCAGCATTGCCTTTAAGAGAGGCGTATCGGTCTGTCTGGCCTGCAAATGTATCGTCCCCTTTATTAATATAAAAAGACGACGCCGCGGCGCCGTCACTGTTTACCATCTATGCGGTCTCAGCTACAAAGGAATTTTGACTGTTACCTTGGTACCATGACCAATTTTTGACTTAAAGTGGACTTCGCCCTTTAGCAAATGAATCCGTTCCCGCATACCAAGTAGTCCAAAACTTTCTTTGCCAATATTATCATCATCCGTGTCAAAGCCTTTTCCGTTATCAGTAACCACTGCGGCCACAAATTTTCGATTAAATTCTACTATTACCTCAACTTCGGAAGCATCAGCATGCTTTTCTACGTTATTGAGAGCTTCCTGCACAACCCGAAACAAGCCAATTTCTACATACGCATCCAAACGTTTTTCTTCGCCCACTACCCTGACATCATAAGAAATTCCCGTACGTTCTTTTAGTGTATCCAAAAAGCGCTTGATTGTCGGCACAACCCCTAAATCATCAAGTGTCATAGGCCGCAAATCAAAAATAATCTTACGGGTTTCCTTTAAACAGCCCCGTACCTGTTCTCTGAGATCACTTATCTCTTTTTTAGCACGCGGCATATCGATATCAATCAGCCGTTCACATACCTCGGCGCGAAATACTACATTAGCCATAGACTGAGCAGGCCCGTCATGAATTTCCCGCGCCACCCGCCGGCGCTCTTCTTCTTGCGCCTTAATAATCTTAGCACCAAATGATTGGCTCTGCTGCAAAGTTTCAATTGTAGACATGACGCCGCCCATTTGGTTACCCAAATAGCCAATCACTGCACCTACCTGTGAAGCCAGACTTTCCGCCTTATCCATAGTACCTTTGAGTGCCCGCAGACGAATTTCCAAATCGTCACGCTGCTTTCTGAGATTTTGCTCTTGGGCACGCGCTACCGCTAAATCCACCTGCATATTCTTGGCATCATCGTAGGATTGTTTGATGTCCTCTTCAGAATATACACTAAAGTTACGACTAACCTCTACTAATTTCAAACGGGCACGGCGCTCCTTTTTTTCCAGCTCATCAACTAAAAAAATGGTATCAGCGCTTTCCTGTTTTACACGTTCAACATCTCTTTTGATTTTCTCTACTTCATTACGTGCGGCCTCATAAATATCATAAATTTGCGATTTACTTTTCTCAATAGCGGCCATAGTATTCTTAACGATTTTGTCTAGGACTTTCATTTCTAAAATTTGCATACTCGCCACCTTAACTTATTCCGTGATACAATAATTTCGCCAAGAGAAAGAAATATACCTGCCAATTTTTCTGGAAATTTATTGAAACTTAATATTTTAACTTACATAATACTTTGCGCCAGCAAAAAAATACTGCGTGAAATATTAGCCTGTGGTGTGCTGATCACAAAGGGAATGCCCTTATTTACCGAAGATACAACTACTTTGCCATCACTCGGCAAAGCAGCAAGCAAATCACATTGCAAAATTTCTTTAACTTCATGCAAATCCATGCCGCATTCTGAATTAGCGCGATTTAAGATAACCTTTACTTTATCATGCGAATACTTTTGTGATTCCATCATTTCTAAACATAACTTGACATTTTTAATAGCCGGTAAGTCCAGCGAAGATATAATCAGAATAATATCCGAAGCCGTCAAAATACTTAACATTACATCATTTAATAAGGGAGCCGTATCAATAATAACATATTGAAACATGTCCCGCATATTTTTTATTATTTCCTTTGCTTTGGCTGCGGTTATAAGTTCAGCCTGTTCGGGGTGTACCGGGGCTGTCAATACCTTAACATCGCCATCTTTGTAGGGCGTTAGATATTGGGCTACTGCCTCCGGATTAATCTCGGTCCTGCTGGCCAAATCAGCAATAGTCACGCGAGGCAAAAGATCTAAAAATAAAGCCATATCACCAAAATGCAAATCGGCATCGATAACACCGACTGAATTGGATTTGGCGGCTAAGGCTACTGCTAAATTAGCGGCAATAGTAGTCTTTCCAATACCGCCTTTAGTGCTAAACACACTTATTACTTTACAAGGCTTTTCCTGCAGCAGCGAATCCGTTTTTTTTACATATTTTTCGTTAAGTACATTAGTAATTGCAATAATTAACTCTTCACCAGTGAACGGCTTAGGCAAAAAGGCTTTTATCCCTGCTGCTAGACTATGCTGCAAGCATTCCTGCTCATTTTGCACACTCATCAGGATAATAGCTATTTGCGGCATTTCTGCATGAATTTGCGCTGCGGCAATAGCACCGTCTTCATCAGGCAAATTGACATCCATCAAAATAACATCTGGCACAAATTGCCTAGCAAGCAAAACAGCCTCTATTGCCGTACCTGCCTCGGCCACTATGGTAATATCAGGCTGAAACTCCGCCAATTTGCAAATGCTTTTTCTTGTATCTTCAATACCATCAACAAGCAGCACTTTAATCTTTTCTGCCATGCGTCGCCCTCCTAAATATGTATCAATCCTAAAATAACAGTCTCTTAACCTTTAATGCTGCGTGTTTTTTGAAACACACTCTATTATAGCGTATATTTAGACCCGCGGGTATAAGACATATGTCATAAAACGCAATGCCCCGCTAAGACTTTAGTCCTACTTCAATAAAATTACCTTTCTATACAAATAAAACGGATACTAAAATATTAGTATCCGAATCAGTCGTTATATACTTAGATGGCTGCTGCTAATTCTGTTTTAGCCAGCACCTCATCTTTTACCTCTTCCCATATGATAATCGGAGCTTTGGCAAAACCATTAAATTCAGTGGCTGATGCCGAAGTATAGGCACCGCAATTGGGCACTAAAATTAAGTCATCCATTTCAAGCGGAACTGTTAGCTTATCCCGGAACAAAATATCCAGCGAATCACAGCTAGGTCCGGCAAAAGTAACAGGAATTTCCTTGCCTTCCTTATACGTTTCCAATTCAAAATCCCAATGATCAAAAATTATGCCGGAAAAAGTACCATATAAACCCTCGTCAAGAAAATACCATTGTTGATTATTACGCTTTTGCTGCCCAATTACCCGCGTAATCAAATTCATCGCAGTCCCGCACATAAAACGTCCAGGTTCGGCCCAAATCTCGGTATCTGGAAAATACTGAGCAAGTCCTGCTCGTATATCTTGGGCCATAGCAACTACGTCAGCGGTTTCACTAAGTGACGGTACAGGCATACCACCGCCAATATCTAGTATTCGAAAGTTAAAGCCGAGCTGTGCGGCTTCATCAAATAGAGATCGGCATATTCTTAAAGCTTCTAAATGAGCATCCGCACTGGTAGACTGACTGCCTACATGAAAACACAACCCAGCAGTATCAAGACCCCGTTCCCGCGCTAAAGTAATGAGGCGGATAGCATCTTCCGGCTGTGCACCAAACTTTTTATTTAAATCAACCAAAGCTTTAGGATTGTCCACTCTGATTCTAAGAAGGACAGTACCACCAGGTACAGCCTTGGCCATTTTATCGATTTCACTTTCACTATCAAATGTAAATTTATTTACACCGACACTCTTAGCTGTCAAAAGTCCATTTGCCGTTTTTATTGGATTGGCATAAACCATACGGCTAGAATCAATCCCCATTGCAGATAACTGATTCATTTCACCATCTGATGCCACATCAAAGTGCGACCCCAAATCAGCCAGCGTACGGACAATATGCTCATCAGGATTGGCTTTTACTGCATAATACTGCTTTACCCCTGGCAAATGTTTGGTAAGAAAATTGTAGTTTTCTTTAATTTGTTCTGTTGATATTACCAAAAGCGGTGTCCCATATTTTTCAGCAAGCACCTCGACTTCAGGTTTTGACAATTTGAATATCTTGTCCATATCCCTCTCCCCTCCACGCTTATTTTTTCAAGCGCTTATATGATTCTATCATAATGAGCAGAAATATCAATATCTTTCCAAAATAAAAAACTATTTTTTCTCAATAAGCTTTGCAAAGCCATAATCAAGTAAATCCGACGCATCCTGCCACCGACAGTCCTTCTCGGTGTCATCAGCGTTAAGCACCACAGCAATCAGCTGAATATTGCCGCGTTTTGCCGATGCCACCAGACAGTTTCCCGCAGCTTCGGTTGTCCCTGTTTTAACACCGTTTGCTCCCCAATAGGTTTTGAGTAATTTGTTCGTATTATGCACTGTTATTGACATAGACGGCTGTATAAATGTAACAGTTTGTTCCTGTTTTGCTACAAAATCAATAAAACCCTTTTGTTTTATTGCATAAGAGGTAATAATAGCTAAATCACGCGCTGTTGTAAAATGATTATTGTCAGTCAAACCATGCGGATTAGAAAAATGTGTATGAACCGCACCTAACTTATTGGCTTTGACATTCATCATATCAACAAAATCGTCAATCGACCCGCCTATATGCTCGGCAACGGCCTTGGCCGCATCGTTGCCTGAAACAGCCATCATGCCTTTTAAAAGTTCCCGCAGCATCAACTGATTTCCAGCCTCTAACCCCAGCCTTGATTCATCATCTGCACAGCTGGCAGCCTTGGGGCTGACTGTCACGACAGAATTTAAATCCCCCTTTTCCAAAGCCAGCAACAGTGTCATAATTTTGGTAGTACTTGCCGGATACATAATTTTATCCTGATTTTTGCCAAACAGCATGGGGTTAGCACTATCTACTACCATAAGATAGCCAGCCTCGGCGCTTATTTCCGGTGCTAGCGGCGCTGCACCAACAACAGCCTGGACTGCTAATAAAATGACAAACAAAAATGATACTATACGTACACGCATAAAAACACCTCCGTAATAACCAATATTTCCTATCTTATTTATCGGTGTACAATAAAATGTTATACTTAAAACAACATTTTTCATATATTAAACCAAAAATCTAATTTACTGTATAGGAGGGTACCCATGTATAACAATTACATTTCCAGCGATCAAAAACTTTTAGCCATTGCCGCTCATGTTACGTATTTTTTAGGCGGTGTCGGTTTTATTATTGCACCGTTAATCATTTATCTTTTAAAAAAAGATGATCCTTTTGTGCGTGAGCACGCCAAACAAGCACTGGCTGCTCATTTATTTTTGCTGATCCTGTCAACTATTATAGGCGTACTTTGCTATATATTAATTGGCTTTTTATTACTGCCTATCCTAGCCATTGTCGGTCTGATATTTTTCATTACGTCGATTCTTGCCGCGATCAAGGCCGCCGATGGACAGCTGTATTACTATCCGTTAATTCAAAGCTTTGTCGATAAATTTTAATCTGTAATTATCTTCATGTATAACCTTTGATTTTTAAGAGATAATATCTAGTGTAAAGGGTTCGTAATGGTCGAGCCAAGATCAGCGTCAGATGCCAAAGGTGTTTGACGTTGGTCGGCCAAAGATTCATATCGGGTCTCCCTGGAGACTGCTACAAAAGTTCCAGATGCTAGGCGCGACGAGAAGCGCAGTAACAACTGTACTAATGTACGTTGTTATGAGCATCACAGGAGCAACAACGCAGATGGAGCTTTTGTAGCAGTCTCCTTGGCTCGGTATGGGTCGGCGGGCAGATCGTTATATGTCTTGTAAGGCTGTACGGCAGCCCAACTGTTGTCGTGTGGTCAAAAGGGATGTATAGCGGTCGAGCTAAGACTGCTAGGGGTTTCGGAGGGGCTTTCCGGGAAAGCAGTACCGTGGGTCTGTTGCAGTCTAACGATTGCAGCAGGTTCGGCAGGTATCTCTAGTAGTCGAGCAAAGGTCAGTGTGGGTTGTGTAATGCTTGTGGGTAGTCGAAAGATTGCGTATAGGTATGTAATGATCCATATTGGCTGTAGCGTAGATCATTACGGGCTCTTTATTATTTAATTGAATAACCTAACGAAATTATTAAAGCATTGGACTTAATAAAGAGTTCCAATGCTTTTTTCCTGAGCCTCCATCTTTGAGGGAGGTGGCGCGAAGCGCCGGAGGGAGTACGCTTCAAATAAATGTCATTTTTTCGCAGGGGCAATCCCTCCGTGATTGCCCGCGTACAAACAAGCTAATGTAAGTAGACTTTCTATGGTATTAAGAAAAGCGTTTCTTATAAATTTGTTTTTATTAGTACCATAGATTAGTTTCTTCGTGTTAGAATGCCACTACGCGGGCAGGCACAGAGGCCGCCCCTACATTTTAAATACAAAACCATTTTTAATAATGACAATTATTTCTGTGACTGCAAAAGACGTCTATTTCCTTTTAGAGCTGCAAATTATCTTCTGTAAGTTTTTTGCAGCCTCCTGAACATCCGCTTGAGCCAGTATCGCCGAAATAACAGATACCCCATCAATTCCAGCAGCCATTGCCCGCTCAGCATTTTGCTCATTTATACCGCCGATAGCAACAACAGGAATATTCACCGCCTCTTTAATTTGTGCTAATGCCGTTAGACTCACCGTATGGGCATCAGCTTTTGAGCCAGTAGGAAAGATAGCGCCTACACCAAGATAATCTGCTCCCTCTTTTACGGCCAGCAGAGATTCCTCCACCGTAAAGGTCGATACACCGATTAATTTATCAGGTCCCAAGATCTTTCTGGCTACCGTTAGCGGCATATCCTCTTGTCCAATATGAAGACCATCAGCGTCCACCGCCAGCGCAATATCCAGACGGTCGTTAATCAAAAAAGGTACGCTGTACTCTTTGGCAATTTCCTTTACCTTCAATGCAATTTCATAAAAATCCAAGGTAGATACCGCTTTTTCTCTCAGCTGCAACATGGTTACACCGCCTTGCAGCGCTAATTCAATACTGTAATAAAAGTCCTTGCTGCCAACTAGCACCCGATCAGTCACTAAATATAAGGAATAATCCACCAAATCCCTTTTAAACATCCCCAGTCCTCCTTACAGCATCCCCGATTTTTCATACAAACCATAAAAATGATGAGTGGGTCCCGCCCCTCTGCCTATATCGAGCGAATGTTCAATCGCCATCGTAATAAATTCCTTGGCGCGACAAACTGCCTCAGCAGCACTAAGCCCCTTGGCTAAATTGGCCGCAATCGCCGAGGACAGCGTGCAGCCTGTCCCATGCGTATGTTTGGTATTAATTCGTTTACCAGATAATATGGTAAACTCTGCACCGTCAAATAATACATCAACCGGATCGCCCAAGGCATGTCCTCCTTTTACCAGTACATGCTGAGGTCCCATTTCACGGATGCAGCAGGCGGCCTCTTTCATATCATCACAGCTCCTGATTTTAAGCCCGCTTAGTACTTCAGCCTCAGGAATATTCGGCGTTACCACTGCAGCCAGCGGCAACAGTTCTCTCACTAATACCTGCTGCGCCTTAGGCTCTAACAAGGGATAGCCGCTAGAGGAGACCATAACTGTATCCACAACTATCTGCGGTGCTTTATACTCTGTTAGCTTCTCTGCTATGACAGAGATAGTTTTGGCTTGAGATACCATGCCGATTTTCACTGCATCTACAGCAATATCACTAAAAATGGCCTCAAGTTGCTTGGCTACAATCGCATTAGTCAGATTTTCTACAGCCGTAACCCCTTGGGTATTTTGTGCGGTTACTGCAGTAATCACGCTCAGACCGTACACACCATGTGCGGCAAAGGTCTTTAAATCAGCTTGAATTCCCGCCCCAGCACTGCTGTCTGAGCCGGCAATGGTTAGCACTTTTTTCATATTCTCACCTGCTACTCGACCACATTTTGCAGCATATTTTTGACTCGTTCCGGCAAATCCAAGTCTGCTGACAATTCGACACTATCTTTTTGCGGGGTCAGCGAATGAATAACTAGCGCATCTAGCGGTTTATAGCCGAGTATCTCCAACTTTCCGAACTGGGAATCATATAAAGCCTTGTGGAAATCGACTGTCACTTCATTGCCGCGCAGCTTTACCTCGACTCCTTCCGGCGCATTAATATGCCCGGCAACCTTAGACACCATAGCCAAACTAACTTTAGAAAAAATCCAGGATAAAACAGGCTCATCCAGTAATTTTTTATCAACCACTTTCATTTTCATTACTGAATGATTCTTATCATGTTCAAACTGCTCTACTTTGCAGACCAGCACAACCCGGCCATTCTTTTTCGTGTTGGCCGTAATCTTCAAACGCTGATCCTCAAATGATTGTACAGTCAGAGCTGTGACTTGCTTTGGCTGTTCACTCTCCAAAAACATGGTCAAAGATTTATTAATCACATCATCTGGTACAATAACTTTACCCTGACGGATATTCGACAGCGTCTGCGCATCCCATGTTTCTTTAATAATCGGCGTTACTTTGCCCAAATCCGCAATTTTGTCAAATGAAAAGAAATTAATTCTTGTGTCACTCACATTTTCTATGATAGCCGGCACGGCCATTACAGGCATATCCACTTTATCAATCCACTCCTTCACTTACATACAAACTTATCAATTCCGCATGCTCTCCGTAATTCCTGCTAACCTATAAAAACGGGGCTGTTCGCACTAAGCATGCTTTTAAAGCCTCCCCCTGTCGCTAATCACGACATCCCCCTCGAAGAGGGAGACTGAATTTAAGAGCCTCCATCCTTGAGGGAGGTGGCGCAAAGCGCCGGAGGGAGTTCTTTCAGAGGTATTAAAGTAAAACGGGGCTGTTCACATTAGTGATAATATAATGCGACAGTCCCCGTTTGTATTTATCGTTTCTTACCAAGCGGCTGTATGCCAAATTCCAGACTATTGTCTTTGGGATTCCACAGCTTCATCCCGCCAAACAACGCCAATGCACTCTCTGGCGTTACATAAACAACCTCACCTTTAACAATCCCGGAGACAAACTGTTCACCGCAGCGCACCGTATTATTGTACTCGTTCCAAATAACATCCTTTTGAAAAGCAGCGGCCAGCGGCCATACGGGCACCAGCGCAGCTCCGCCAAGGGATACCGCCCAATCATCTAAAGTCCTGCCATTTACTTTAAGTTTATGTATTTTCGCAAACAATACAGGCTGTCCTGTATGGGCACGGATCAGCGACCTTAATTGTTCTTCGCCGGCAAAACCAGCCAGCCGATATATCGATAATTTATCTCTGGCTTCGGCCAAAGTAAGTTCCTCATTCTTATAACCATAAATATCAGAATAAGCGCTGACAAAAACCTGCCCTTTATCATCAACTGCAACATTAACTAAATCATAGGTTATTTGCACAGCAACTCCGCTGCTAACTGTTTCAAATAATTCTTCCACATCCGGTTCATACATGCGAATACAGCCATTAGAAGCCGCGGCACCAATTTGTTCCGGCACATTCGTACCATGAATTCCATACAAAGGAGCAAAGCCAATCCAACGGTAGCCCAGCGGGTTCTGCGGACCTGAAGGCACCACCAGACTGCGATTAGGCGGGTACCATAAAGGATTGATTTCCTTTTGCAGTATAGAATAAGTACCTAGCGGAGTCGGCGTTGATAATTTACCAACAGCTACCGGATAACTCTTCAATAGTTTGGTACCGGCATACAGGTCAAGGGTACGGCTAGGTATATTTACCACAATTTTCTTGTCCTGTACCTCTGGTTTCATCAAACCGATAATTTGCTTGGGTGATTTGGCGTTCTGACGGACAAAACTTGCACCTGGCGGCGTCTGCAAAAGCTCATTTGCCGCGGCAAAACCGTCAGGTGCTACACCGGCGGAAGCCACGCCGCCAAATGGCAACAGTTGAATCACTTCAGCCGGAAATCCCTTCCAATATAACAGCAAGCTAGTTCCTAGAAACGCCGCCACCAATAAGGCGGCTGTCACAAATAGCTTGACATCCACCAAAAAATTAGCTCTGGACTGCCGGTTAGCCTGTTTTCTTTTTTCCTTACGTGAGACCTGGGGAAATATTGCATCCTTATCTACCATTATATACTCCTAATAAACAGCAAATTTCCCTTTTTTATTCAACAATTCTTGTCGAAATTCCTGCTTGACTTTATTTTATATCTTTATATATTCCGGATTGCCTTCCTTAAAGTATACTGGGCGCAGACCACACTTGTCGGCAATAGTAAGCGCCTGTTTAAATTGATTGCCAATCCCGCTGGCCGTATGAGCATCTGACCCAAGTGTAACAAGCCTTCCGCCCAGCTCAGCAAAGCGCTGATAAATAGGAATAATAGAGGCTAATGCCGCCTTGCTATATTCTCGTTTGGTATTAATTTCTACGGCTAGTTCCCGCTCGACTGCTACCTTAAGCACTTTATCAATACTTGCTGCAAACTGCAGATAACTAATCTCCGGCTCTTCCACCCTGGCATATCTGGCAATATAGTCAATATGACCAAGTGAGTGCACAAAATCATGAGCGGCTAAGCACTCCGCCATTGCCGCAAAATAGCTTTCATAGACTTCGTATTTGCTGCGTCCACGATAAAAATCTTCATAATAAATATCTATTCCGTCAACCACATGAATGGAGCCTATCACATAATCAAAAGAATGATTCAACACAAGCCGCCGGTTTTCATCAAGGCATGCTGACTGCATACCAATTTCAATGCCCAGCAGCACCTCACTACTGCGATATCTAGCATATCTGCTTAAATAATCGTCAGCATCAAAGACAAACATATCCGGCTTCGGATACTGATAATCCATATGCTCTGTTATAATAATTCCAACATTTAATGCTTTGGCCTGTAAAATTGCCTGCTCTATGGTCATCTTGGAGTCAGAAGAAAATTCTGTATGCATATGCGTATCAAAAATCATAATATACTCTCCTCATTTATTGCTTTTTTATCTAATCTCAAATTCCCTCTTTCTGCAATAATACCTGCCAAAATTCATAAAATTCATAAAAAAAAGGCTGCCTTACCGGCAACCCTTGTACCATTATAGCTGGCATCTTACATGCTTAACGCGGTCAAGCAGTTCTGCCTGTTTGGCATCATTAAAATGATCCACTGTACTAAGATAACCTGTAATTCTTCTAACCCGGGAAATAGGTGAATGTTCCGACGCCTTAATTACCAATTCATCATTTTCAACACTAACCTCAATTTTCCCCAGCCGCTTGCCCTTTTTTTCCCAAAGCTGTTTTTCTTCATGCACAACAGCCTGAATCTCAGCTTCGGTCACGCCGTTCTCAGCCATCACACTAATGCCGTCAATAATCATTGCAAATCTCCTCCGTCCACATTCTAACAGCTTGTACATTTATATACTAAAGAGTATTAATAATTATTACAAATACGGATATCCACCATATTTAGTTGTTAAATATATTATTCTATCAATATATAGTGTTTAGCTGCATTTCTTATTGTATTTTATATTAACCATTACTTGTTCAAACATACTCTTTTTCATTTATTTATCATATTATTTAATTAAAAAAACCGAGACTTTTTTAGGAATTTAGTTGATAATAAACTTAAGCCCGTATAGCAAGCTAAGAAACATAATGTTTTATTTAGTAATTTCATATATTATCCCAACAATAGCCTTTGCTGTATAAAACTAAAGCTATTTTACAAATCAGCCAAATTGAAGCTGTTGACCGCCCTACCAAGATATGATACTCTTAAATGCGACTTTATTAAGTATATTGAATACAAAAGCCAAATTTTGACTGCTTTTTCTTATTGTAAAGCAGGTTATTTCTATTTTTGCTGGTAACGACCAGTCGTTAAAATATAAATGGTTTCGCCCCATTATCTTAATTAAGGAGAGGATATTATGCCGCAAATTACCGAGGTTGTCAAAATCCGCCGAAAGGTTTTAGCCGAATTGGCGAGATTGGCATTTTCCGGTAACTTGGAAGACCATGTTGAGGAAATACTGCAGACCATTTCCACCGAAAATGGCGTTAGATATCGCTGCTGCGTACACAAAGAACGCGCTATTTTAAAACAGCGTATTAACATTGCCCTTCATCAGCCTATTGGCACTTCGCTAAAAGAATCCGCCAGCAATGCCTTGGCCGGAAAAAGAGCCGAATTGCCAGCTGTAAATATTCTGCCGGAAGCCTGTGATAAGTGCCCGATTGACAGAATGCTCGTAACAGACGCCTGCCGCAACTGCCTGGCGCATCATTGTATTAACAGCTGCCCCAAAAAGGCCATTGTAACAGTGCAAAATAAAGCATACATTGATAACGACAAATGTGTAGAGTGTGGTATGTGCAAAAACGCCTGTCCCTATGGCGCCATTATCGAAATCCGCCGTCCGTGTGAACGGGCATGTGACTTAGGCGCTATAAAATCTGGCGAAGATCGCAAAGCCGTCATTAACAGTGACCTTTGCGTTTCCTGCGGCGCCTGCGCCACAGCCTGTCCCTTCGGCGCCATCAGTGATAGTTCCTGCATTGTACAACTCATTCAGTCTCTTCACTCGGAAAAACGCGTTTATGCCATACTGGCCCCTGCTTTTGTCGGTCAGCTTGGCATCCGAATTACTACAGAGCAAATTATTACAGCCCTCAAACAGCTTGGCTTTCATGATGTATGGGAAGCTTCAGCCGGCGCGGATATTGTTGTTCTTGAAGAGTCAAAAGAATATGTTGAAGCTGTCCCAGCCAAGCAGACCAATATGACTACATCCTGCTGTCCTTCCTTTGTACAGTTGGTAGAAAAACACATTCCCGAATTACAGAATCGGATTTCTACGGTAGTTTCCCCCATGATTGCCACCGGCAAATGGATTAAAGAGCAAGATCCGGAAGCACTGGTCGCCTTTATTGGCCCATGCTTTTCCAAAAAGGGCGAAGCCAAACGCGAAGGCAAAGCAGTGGATTTTGTGCTCACCTTTGAAGAATTGTCTTCCATACTGGCTGGCAGTCAGATTAACCTAACCGAAATTATGGCTGAAACTAAATACAAAACAACCTCTTCCCATGATGGTAATGCCTTTGCCTGTTCCGGCGGTGTTGCCGCCGCGGTTGAAAATACCCTGCACAGTCTTTATCCAGACACAGCAGCAGTCCTGAAGCACTGCGAAGGACTTGGCGAATGCTTAAAAGAATTAAAAGATATGCAGGGTGAAAAATCCACGACAACCTTATTGGAAGGAATGGCCTGTACAGGCGGCTGTATCGGCGGCCCTGGCGCACTTTTAGATTTCCGTGTCACGCGCAAGCAGGTTGAAAAATACTCACAGGCAGCGGATACCAAACATTCTTTTGAAAATACTCAGGCGGTGGAACAATCTAAAAATCAAGCTTTAAGCTGGCATAAGCATCATAACGAAAAAAAATAATCAGCAGGCAGCAGCCAAGTCAAACTTGGCTGCTGTTTTTTATTGCGCAGGTATTTTTTTCAGCTACCTTCCATAATAGCTGGTGATACCTTGGCAATAAGTCTTCATTCAAGTCAAATGATGGCGGAATATGGACCGCAACCCTTTTGCCCTGCTCTAGCACTTCCGCTTTCACTAACCGTTCGTTGCCTGCCACTTCATAAGCTGCTAAAGAATGCAGCACTTTTAAGCTATACCCCTTTGGCAAAAATACTAGTAAAATCCATAAATACCACCATGAATGCTCTAAACACAAATCAATTACCGGACATAAGCCTATTGCTTCTTGGTTTAAAAAAATCACACTATTTGTATATTCCCCGTCGCTGATTGATGCAGTTATACCTTCCAATTTCTTGACCTTAACATAGATTATTGATTTCAGCAATTCAGTACGTAAATCGGTTTCATCAATGCTGCCGAATAAATATGTATAAGGAGAAGCGATAGCTGAGATTGGAGCCTTGAGTTGGTACAGACAAGTTAATATATCGACAATATGACCTTTGCCGGATTTTCCCTGCTTGCCTTCATAAAACTTCACTTTGGGAAACAACATTCTCATTCGGGGAATATCCTGACTCAAATTTACCGAACACACGGTAAACCCTAAATCCAGCCAGCTAGCCACCGCCTTCTGCTGTTCTCTAATATTGCCGTTTGGTCTGATCGATGTAGCTATGGCCTTACTATAAAGTTCCCCAGGTAGTACTCCACCTGTCCCAGACTGATTACTGATTATCTCAGTCCCCAAGCATAAATCATTTATCATACTGTTACTTCCTTTCTAAAATTCATCTTATACTATTCATAGCAGCTTAAAACGTGACAAAAGGATATACCATTTCTAGGGATATACCAATAAATCTATCAAAATGGCAGTAGTTTTACGCATTTATTATGTAAACTTGTCTTACTTAGATTAGCGGCAAAATTACAGTAGTGCTCACGGTATATTTTTATTGTATAATGTTCATGTTATGTAACCTTAGTATATAGAGGGAGGAATCACATGAAAAATACTGTGCGTAAACAGCTTCTTAGCGCACTCTTTGCAGCTACTTTGCTGGGTTCATCTGTAACACCGGCGTTTGCGGCTACCTATACTTTTTCTGTACCCTACTCCGCAAATTTGCAGACAGTTTTAACCCAACAATTGGCGTCCCTTGGCATTAATAATGTGAAAGTAACTACTACAACACCAACAACTACTACCACTACTACAAATACCAAACCGCCAACCACGACAACTACTCCGACTTCAGACAGTGCATTATTATCCGCACCATTGACAGCAGAAGAAACGCAAATGATTAACCTGGTAAACAAAGAAAGAACCTCCCGCGGCTTGAAGGCGTTAATCGTAGACATGCGTCTGGTAAAAATAGCGAGAATGAAGAGTCTGGATATGATTAAAAACAACTATTTTAGCCATACTTCCCCAACCTGGGGCTCACCATTTGACCTAATGAAATCACAAGGCATCACCTATCACACTGCCGGAGAGAACATTGCCGGCGCCGCTACTGTAGACAGGGCCCATACCTTACTCATGAACTCCGCCGGTCACCGTGCCAATATTCTAAGTACCAGCTATACCAGCATCGGTATTGGTATTATCCACGGCGGACCATATGGCTTAATGATTTCACAAGAATTTATCGGGTAATAAAAAACAGAGAACTAGGAATTTCCTTCCTGGTTCTCTGTTTTTTTAAGACTTAGTTTCAAGTTTCAACATACAACCTAGCAGTTCATAATATCCTCAAATGACAGTACTTTGTCTGATTAAATAACTTACAGTCTGGTCAGCCAAAAACAGCCGCAACCATATCGCTGTGAATTTGTAAACTCAAGAGATGGATTGTATACTAATCCATTAATTGCATTATCCGGAATTAATGCAAATTGTTCCAAGCGAAAATCTGAAAAGCATTCCCGAATATTCTCGAAAGCATATATTCGATGCGCATTAAAACAAATACGCGGCTGTCCGATGGGAACAACCAAAAGTAATGAGCCACCTTTACTTACTACACGTTTCAATTCTGCAATTGCCCGTAAATCACCATTATAATCTAATGGATCTCCATATCTGCCTAATCCTATATGTTCAATAACATGCATACATGACAAGGATGGCACAGACTGATCAGCAAAGGGCAGTTTAGTCAGATCAACATGCTCCGACTTGAGCCCTGACAAAAATAGAGGTGCTGGCCGATAATCAAAAAAACATACGGGTATAAACGCAGAAACTAATGCACTAAAATATAAAGAAGATGCTATGTCATAGTGAATGCTAGGCTTAATTTCAGCCAATACGCGCGCAGCCCAGGCAGTATGATAAATATAATGCTCATCGAAAGCTGTTTGTGATGTATCATCATTAAGACAAGGATAGAGATCTTCTCCGCTGATTGTGGGAAAACGCATCTGATTTAATAACTCCTGTTCTTTCAAATTCTTAAATGTTTCAATAAATTTATCAGGATGCATAATAATAACCTCCCGCTTATTTCTATTAAATGCACTTTATACTAGGATAGCAGAGGTGAGCACACTTACGAATATCCCCTCTGTCCACGAGAGCAAGCACTATTACTGAATTACAATCTCCTTTGCCAATGTCTTTATAATCGTCAATGTTTCATCAAGATATTTCATCATAGTCTCTGAAGTTAATTCAAACGGCGGTTTAAACGTTTTTCCCATTTCCTGCCCCATAGAATACCAGTTTTCCCATGACCAACAAGTGTCATGTTTTATGTGCATTACCGTGGGGGAAGTAATTCGTTTAGCCGTAAATTTATGCATTAATGGCACCAGCGGCGCCCAGTAATCCCACCATGGCATTCCCAGACAAAACTCAGTCTGGCGCGGATAGACATTAATTAACCTGCGGTCAAAAAAGAAAAAATCAAAGCCTTTATCGTATTCCCGAGCTTGCGACAACGGCTGATCGACGTCCAGCCGGGAGCCAAAAATCATGGACTCTTCCACTTCTCTGTCAATGAGCGTTTTTAGCCCGTTATTTATTAAAAAAATATCAGAATTTACAATTCCGCAGACCGGAATATCCCGTTTTTCAAAAAAACTGAGTACATCATCAAAGTAAATATAGGGCTTGCCGTATCTTTCCCTAGCGTCCCGTGCTGCGGCGACAAATTCAATGTGCGGAAAATGATTTGCTAGCACGGCAATCTCATCAACAGCATTAATGGATACAATACGAAAGCCCCCCTCCCGCCAAGTATTCATTGCCACCATTTGTTGTTCCAAATTACGTGGGGTGAGCGAAGTAACAACGACAGGCTTAGCAGCAGTTTCTGTTTTACTTTTAAGATGCTGTACTTTCTTAGGTTTACAGCTTTCCTCATAAATCTCGCAAAGTGCTTTATCATAGGCAGGCTGCGCTGCTGCACCGTTAAATAACTTTCGTTTGACTGATCTTTTAATTTTGGTCCTCAGTGTCTTTCTAAGCGCTGTATCTTCCGCAAAACGCACTGCCCATTCCACATATTCCTCTTCATCCTTAGCAATGCCCTCACTAATGCCCAATGCCCTGAGCATGCCCGCCCCCCCGCGGCTGCGCGCCAGTTCTCCTTCCTGGGTGACAATCGGCAGCCCCATATATAATGCTTCCATATTTGTCGTCCAGCCGCCATACGGATAACTGTCAAGCTGCACATCAGATATGGAGAGGAGTCCCATTACCTGCTCCGCATCCCCCAGCGGCGGAAGTATCTTCAGCCTATTCATTACGCCGGCTTTTGCCGCTAATGCCAATACCTCTCCGGCAAAATTGTAGTCAATGCTTTGGGGATGAGTATATGGCTTAAGCAGAATCCAGGCATTAGGCGTCTTCGCCAAAATATCCACAAATACCTGATACCTTGCTTTGCCGTGCTTAAGACCGTTGGCACACGAAATAAATACAGCGGCATCTTTAGGAATACCAAGCTTTTTACGTGTCCATAATTTTTCTGGCTTTAAAGGCAGATATTGCGCCGCCCCCAAATTAGGCAGACGGATTAATTTTTCTGAATAATGGGTATCTGCCTCCGGTGCTTCAAAATCGCCGCTTAGATAATAGTCTATATGGGGCATGCCAGTCGAAGTCCCGTGCCCGACTAACGCACATTGCACCGGCGCCAGTTTAAGCCCTGACAGCATATATGTCACCGGATCCATACCGATATCTGTATAGACCAAAATATCCAGTTTTTGTTCAAAGACCCGCTTGGCAATTGCTCTCAAATCACTCAGATTAGTAAAGTGCTCAAAATGCGCCGCATTTTGCTGGAATAAATCCGAAATCGCATCGTGATAATCACCTAACGCAAATATGTAGACTTCAAATTTGTCACGATCATAATGAATGACCCGATTTACCATATAACAACTCACGGCTTGTTTGAAAAAATTGCGGGAAATATAGCCAATGCGCAGCTTTTTCCCTGCAGTCAATTTCCCTGGAGTTACTTCCGGCTCTGGAAAAACAAAAGAACGCTGCATAATAGCAGTAATAAATTCGCCAAAAGCCTTTAAGGCCGGCAAGTTGTTGCCGCCAATATACGATGCCCGCCATAACGCTGTCATAACTTCCTGCACAAAAAGAAAAAAGAAATACGTATTGATTACCTCTGATTTTTGCAGCAGTGCCCTGCATATCATTGGCAAATAGTATAAAAGTTTTTGCCGGTGCTGCTCAGTACTATGAAAATATGGCGTATTGAGCATCCAAATCATCAGGATTGTTTTAAAGCACATGGGAATAGAGCTAGCCAGTAAAGCCTCGGCCTCTATCGCGTATTCATCCGCGGCAAACGGCCGATACATACTTGCAGCAATCAGTCCATAATAACCATTCTTTTGAAATTTGCTAAACAGCCCATCCTGTTCATGCTTCGCCGGATTCCAATATAAGCACAAAGCCGAAAATGGTTCAAAAAATGCTTGCCGCCAAAGTGTAATCAACACCATGCCCCGTTCCTCGGTAAAAAAATCTTCCTTAAGCGGATATTCTGTAAGAAATTCTAGTAATATATCTCTCAGTTTTACCAAAAAGTGAATAAGCGTAATTTTTTCGGCCTGCGGCAAGTATCCACAGCGATTTTGCAGCTTACGGTAATTAAGCCATTTTTCAATTACCTCCATCAGCTCGCTCCCTTGCCTGGCCGGCGATAGGAAATTCAAGCATTGATAAAAGAACAAATCTGTATACATATGTTTTTCGGTATCATTTTCAAACTCTCCCTGCTCAAACTCTTCGCCA
Source organism: Pelosinus sp. (assembly GCA_021372375.1). Lineage (GTDB taxonomy): Bacteria > Bacillota > Negativicutes > Propionisporales > Propionisporaceae > JAJFUN01. The sequence goes on from JAJFUN010000080.1 coordinate 22,736, forward strand.
AACTGTTCCCAGAGCGTATGCCAGTCATTGGCTTTGGCTGCCGCTGCAGTTTGCAAAATATTATGCTTTTTGATGACAGATACATATACCTCTAATTCCTGATCTTCCACCATACTAATCCCCCATTTTTGAACTTGCTTCGCTAATTTATTCCTCCAGATATTCTATTCTCAACAGGTAGATTGGGTGCATTACATAGAAATATAAAAGCTCCGGCATTGCTGCCGGAGCCGCTAAACTTATGGGCAGGTACGATTGTAAATAACAGGGAGGAAATCGCCGCTTCTATAGATGTTTGAGAATGACGTGTTAGAAGCATAGGTCGCAGCAAAGACATAGACACCGGGAACAATACCACAAACTGTAATTTCATAATCTTTCAAATTAGTCATTTGACTACCTGGACCTGGAATTTGTCCTGATAATAATATATCTGTATCATTTGCGCAATTACTCAGGGTAGTAAACTCAACTGTGTTGTAACAAATAGACGGACAAGTATCATAGTTCCAAACTATCATAGTAACTTTCTGTTCATTAGGCGTAGAATTAAGCACCTTAAATACCAGATTAGTTGATCTAACATCACGAATTACCGCCCCGGTAGTTACGCAATTACTTTGCCCAGGAATTTCATTAACAAGCAAGCGTATTTCATTCTTGATTTCCTGCAGGCCGTGTTGCTCATTAAATACCTCATTTTCTATAGCTCTAATTTCGTTTTTAATTTCGTTCAAGCCAAACTGCGGGCTATTAATTATTTGGTTCAGGATATTGCTGATATTGTTGCATGACTGATTGCTTACTGCGTTCTCAATGAATCTTATTTCGTTCTTTATTTCGTTCAAGCCAAACTGTGGGCTATTTATCATTTCGTTTAAGATGTTGCTAATATCGTTAAACGATGCTTGATTGCTTACTGCGTTCTC
>JAJFUN010000009.1 GCA_021372375.1 Pelosinus sp.
TTTATTATCTTCAATATTAGATTGCACGTTGAACTTTTCCAGAACGCAAGCAACGGGTGCAGGTATTAATCTTCTTGACTTCACCTTTAACCAATGCTTTAACGCGTTGAATATTCGGTTTCCAAGAACGTTTAGTTTTAAGATGTGAATGGCTTACGTTAAAACCACTGCGTTCACCTTTACCACATACTTCACATACATTTGCCATCTATTACACCTCCTCTTTGATGAAGGACAAATCCTTAAATGCTGAACGTAAATATTTTACCATACATTTGTTGCTATATGCAATAGTTCTAGCAACTTTTATTCGGGTAATTCCGATATGGGAGGTATTTTTATTCTATTTATGGAAATATAATAATTAATTAGGCAAAGGCGTTTGCTGCTTTGCCGTTGGTTAGAGGTGTTTCATGGAAAATAGCTTACAGACAAATGTTAAATATCTTAAAGGCGTAGGGCCAGCTAAAGCAGCTGTTTTGGCTAAACTATCTATTTTTACAATCGGGGATTTATTAGAACATTATCCTAGGCGCTATGAAGACCGCAGCAAATTAAAGCTTATTCGTGAGTTGGCTGACGGACAAGCAGAAACCTTTCAGGCTGAGGTTATGCATGCTGATGAACAAAAGCCGCGGCGGGGGCTGACGATTACAAAAATTATCGTGCATGATGCTACGGGGCTGGTGCAACTTGTTTGGTTTAATCAGTCATATATTAAAAAAATGTATAAGCCGGGCATGCTGCTCATTATTTCCGGTAAGGTACAAAAAAGATATCAGGTTGAAATTCATAATCCCGAAATTGAAATTGTAGATGCGGGGGATACTTTACTCAATACCGGCTGTATTGTACCAATTTATCCGGCGGCGGAAAATATCAGCCAGCGACTACTCCGCGCTACTATGTATCAAGCGTTGCAGCAAGAGATTTGTATAGCTAGCGAATATCTGCCTATTGATATTGTTAGCAAATATCAATTGATGCCGCATGGTGAAGCAATTAAAAATATTCACTTCCCACAAACGTTGGAAATATTAAAAGCGGCCAGACATCGTCTGGTTTTTGAAGAATTGTATTTCCTGCAGTGTGCCGTATTTATTAAAAAAAATCGGGAAAAACAGCACACCGCAGGCATCAAACATGCTCCTGATGGAAAAATGGTGAGTCTAATGCAGGAAAACCTGCCTTTTACGCTGACCCTGGATCAAACCAAAGTGCTGTTTGAAATCAAGGCGGATATGGAAGAATTAAGCGCTATGCAGCGTCTCGTCCAGGGTGATGTTGGCTCAGGCAAGACGGTGGTAGCGGCAATTGCGCTGGCCAAGACCGTGGAAAACGGTTATCAGGGCGCGATGATGGCCCCTACCGAAATACTTGCCGAGCAGCATTATCAGACTTTTTTAAAGCAACTATCTCCTTTGGGACTCAGAATTGCCCAGCTGACAGGAAGGCTTTCGCGGCGGATACGGGAAGAAGTATTAAAGCAAATTAAGGAAGGCGCTGTTGATATTGTGGTAGGCACGCATGCTTTAATCCAGGATGATGTAGCATTTAAAGCATTAGGCCTTGTGGTAACAGATGAGCAGCATCGCTTTGGCGTCCGTCAGCGTGCCTCGCTTCAGGCCAAAGGGAGTTTCCCTGATGTGCTTGTTATGACAGCAACGCCCATCCCGCGTACCATGGCACTTACGGTATACGGCGATCTTGATGTATCTTTGATTAAAGAACTGCCGCCAGGGCGCAAAATAATTAAAACGTATGTGCGCGGCAATGACCGACGTGAGCTTGTCTATAAATTTGCGGTTGCTGAAATTAAAAAAGGACGGCAAGTGTATGTTGTCTGTCCCTTAGTTGAAGAATCTGAAAAGATTGCGGCAAAGTCGGCAGTGGAGCTTTATGACAGTCTTTCCGAGACGTATTTAAAAAATATTGCCTGCGGTTTAGTACACGGTAGGCTGAAGGCCAAAGAAAAAGAGGAAACAATGAACCGGTTTTATACCGGGGACATAAAAGTACTGATTGCGACAACGGTAATTGAGGTAGGTGTCAATGTACCTAATGCCACTGTTATGATTATCGAAGGTGCAGAGCGGTTTGGCCTTGCACAGCTCCATCAGCTCAGAGGCCGGATTGGTCGGGGCGAGTATCAATCGTACTGTATTTTGCTTTCTGACAGCAAAAGCCCGGAATCTATGGAGCGGCTTACTGTTATGACCAAAAGCAATGACGGCTTTTATTTAGCCGAACAGGATTTAATGCTCAGGGGCCCCGGTCAGTTTTTTGGTACCAGACAGCATGGACTGCCTGATTTAAAGATCGCTGATATTATCAAAGACGTTGATATTCTGCTTGAAGCCAGGGAAGCGGCAGAGTGGACGGTCAAAAGACAGGAACATTTAAAGCTGCCTTTTGACTTTGATAAAAAATTTCAGCTGTTCTTCCAATCGTAGAGCATAAAAAAGCGGCGGCTAAAAGCCGCCAATTATGGGAGAGGAGAAAATTTACATACCTATTATGCCGCTGCTGGCGAAAGATTATACATAGTAGCAATATTTTTTTAATTCTAATGGGCGTAACAAAAAAACGATTTTTTACCCCAAAAATCCCCTGATTATTTTGCGTAAGGTAATAAGTAAATTAAATAAAGCAATTATTGACAAGAACGTCCTAATCTGATAAACTTTATTTCTGTAGGTGTATAACCTATTTCCTCAACCGCACGGAGAGGTCGTAAAACCTTTACTTTTAGTAAAGTACCGTATTCGGCGAGTAACTCATAGGGAGGTGTAATTATGTACGCAATTATTAAAACTGGTGGTAAGCAGTATCGCGTTCAAGAAGGCGATGTTGTTATGATTGAAAAACTTGATGCAGAAGAAGGCGCTGCAGTTGAGTTTGATCAGGTTTTGACTGTAGTAAAAGACGGCAGTGTAGAAATTGGCAAACCGGTAGTTGCTGGTGCGAAAGTTACTGGTAAAGTAGTAGCACAAGGCAAAGAGAAAAAGATTTTAGTTTTCAAATACAAAGCTAAATCTAACTATCGCAGACGTCAAGGTCATCGTCAGCCGTTTACGAAAGTTGTAATCGAGAAAATTTTAGCATAAAATGATCAAAATAAAAACGTTTCGTAATAGCAAAAATGTGCTATTAGGTTTTGTGATTACAGGTCATGCTAACGCGGCACCGCATGGTAAAGATATTATCTGTGCTGCTGTATCAATCTTGGCGCAGACAGCTGTATATGGCTTGGAGCGTCATCTCAAAAGAGAGATTTCCCTTGATATTGCTGAGGGAAAGCTTAGTTTAGAGCTTAATGGCAATCCTGATGAGCTGACAAGCGCTATTTTAGAAACAGCGTTCATAGGTCTTCAGGAAATTGCTAAAGAATATCCTAAACGTGTCCGAATTTTTGACACAGGAGGTGAATCGTAATGATTAAACTTAATTCACTTGATTTACAGCTCTTCGCTCATAAAAAAGGGATGGGCAGTACACGTAACGGTCGTGATAGTGAATCAAAACGTCTTGGCGTAAAACGACATGCTGGTGAAGTAGTAAATGCAGGCAGCATTTTGGTTCGTCAAAGAGGTACACATTTCCATCCAGGTCTTAATGTTGGTATTGGCAAGGATGATACCTTGTATGCCAAGATTTCAGGCCGCGTTTCCTTTGAACGTAAAGGCCGCGATGATCGGCAAGTATGTGTGTATTCAGTAGAAGAAGCTATGTAATATGCGTACCTGCGGTTAACTAGCCGCAGGTATTATTTTTTACCAAGTTGTCACAGGGACGGATCTTCTGACACTGAGAACCATAGTGTCAGAAGATCCGTTCCTGTGATAGCTATCATCTATTGTTGGTGCTCTTAATTCGCCGAAATGTTAGTTGCTTTGTTGTAGTTTTAAAAACAGAGGCGTTTTATTTAGTTTTGCGACAGGAATTTTGTACTAATAGGGCGAATTCATTCTCTTTAGAGTATTTTGGGGATTTCCTTTAGGAGGGAATGGCAAAATGGCAAGACAAATACCTGTTGTACAAGAAGATCAGTCGGAAGTATGTAATGAGTTAATTCGGCTACTCAGACTGCAGAAACATGATTTTATCAATCACTTTCAGGTTGTACATGGTCTAATACAGCTTGGTAAAATAGATAGAGCTTTACAATATATTGAAGATTTAGCCAAAGATCCTGCACTTGTTGCTAATACCTTGAGGGAATATAAACCAGAAAATTGCGTTCTTAAAGAACGTTGAGTAAATATTTGCATAAGAGCATATATTACAGATAGATTGAATTGACAAAGTAAGGAGACTACGCATGTTTATTGACAGGGCAAAGATTTATATAAAAGCCGGTGATGGCGGTAATGGAATGTCCAGCTGGCGGCGCGAAAAATTTGTGCCAAGAGGCGGTCCGAGCGGCGGTGACGGCGGTCGGGGCGGTGATGTTGTATTAATCGTCGATCCTAATATCAATACCTTGATGGATTTTCGCTATAAACGCAAATTTGCTGCCGATAATGGTGTTCATGGGCAAACCAAGAACATGCATGGGCATAATGCTGAAATACTATACATAAAAGTTCCACCAGGAACTTTGGTGCGTGATGAAGCGACGGGCGAAATTGTTGCTGATTTAACAAATAATGGACAAGAAGCCACGCTTGCTAAAGGTGGCCGCGGCGGTCGCGGCAATGCACGCTTTGTTAATAGCGTCAATCGTGCGCCTACCTTTGCTGAAAAAGGGGAACCTGGTGAAGATAAAACTTTGCTGCTTGAATTAAAACTGCTGGCCGATGTAGGGCTGGTGGGCTATCCTAGTGTGGGAAAGTCCAGTATTATTTCTCGCGTTTCTGCGGCCAAACCCGAAGTTGCGGCATATCACTTTACCACGCTTACCCCCGTTCTCGGTGTATTCAGCTTAGATGAAGGACATAGCTTTGTCCTTGCCGATATTCCAGGCCTAATTGAGGGTGCTCATGAAGGGGTCGGCCTTGGTCATGATTTTTTACGGCATATTGAGCGCACCAAGGTAATTATCCATGTAATTGATGTGTCAGGTCTTGAAGGCCGTGATCCGATTGAAGATTATCATAAAATTAATAAGGAACTTAGTTTGTACAATGAGCGCCTCGCTACAAGGCCGCAGGTCATTGCCGCCAATAAAATGGACTTGCCGGAATCTCAGGAGCATTATCAGAGGCTGGCGGAGTATATGAAAAAAGAAGGCCGCGAAATTTATCCGGTTTCCGCAGCTACTGGCGAGGGCCTTTCAAAACTTATGCAGCGGGTTTCGCAGCTCCTAACTGAATACCGTGAGGAGCCGGAAGAAACAGCGGAAGTAAAAGTATATGAAGCAAAGCCTGGCGATGAGTTTACTATTATCCGCGATGATGACGGAGCTTTTGTTGTACAAGGTAAGGCTATTGAAAAACTGGTGGCCATGACAAACTTTGATAATGATGAAGGGGTACGTCGCTTTCAGGTTATCTGGCGCAAAATGGGCATTGAAGCAGCGCTTAAGGAGCGCGGCATTCAAGAAAACGATACAGTACGGATTCGTGATATGGAATTTGAATTTAAACAATAAAAATGCTGTGTTTCAAGAAACACATGTCATTAAAAGGAGCATGTTTGTGGAATTAACAGGAAAGCAAAAACGTCAGCTCAGGGCTCTTGGCAGCACGTTAGATCCAGTTGTGCAAATTGGTAAGGCCGGGGTTATTGATAGTGTAGTAGAAAGTGCCAGTGATGCACTCAGAACACGGGAATTGATAAAGGTTCGGGTATTACAAAATAGTCCGGCAGAACCAGCGGGGGCCATTGAAAACTTAGCCGTGAGAACTGAAGCTGAATTAGTGCAGGTAATTGGCCGTAACGGGCTCTTATATAAGCAGAACCCAGAGAAGCCAAAGATTGAATTAGCATAATAACGACAGCTAGAAAATACCCATCTGCGTTGTAGCTCCTCAGCCGCTTGTTCAACGTACTTTAATACGCCCTCACTGCGCGGCTTCCGGTGCGCCTAGCATCTGTGCACTTTCTAGCTGTCTCGAAATTAGTGGGTGGGGAGAAAATGTTTACCAGAAATAATCTGCTTGAAGCGCAGCGTATTGTCGTAAAAGTAGGAACAAGTACTTTATCGCATGCAACCGGGAAGATGAATTTATTTCGTATTGAAAAGTTGGCGCGTGAATTATCCGATCTGCGTAATCAAGGAAAAGATATTATTTTAGTTACGTCTGGTGCTGTTGGCGCTGGTGTAGAGCGGCTGGGACTTAAGGAAAAACCAAAAACCATTCCGGAAAAGCAGGCAGCAGCAGCTGTCGGCCAGGGAATTTTGATGCATACTTATGAAAAGCTGTTTGCGGAATACTCTCAGGTTGTAGCGCAAGTGCTATTGACGCGCGAGGATTCTGTGAAACGCAGTCGTTATGCCAATTCGCGCAATACGCTATTGACACTTTTAAAGCAAGGCGTTATTCCGATTATTAATGAAAATGATGCGGTGGCAATTGATGAACTTAAGATTGGTGACAATGATACGCTTTCCGCGATGGTGGCGAGCATCGTCGATGCGGATTTGCTTATTATCTTATCTGATATTGATGGGGTCTATACTGGTAATCCGCAAACCAATCCTGCGGCCAAGTTAATTAGTGAAATCCATGATATTACGCCGGAGATTGAGAAATTAGCCGGCGGTGCAGGTTCACTCTTTGGTACAGGCGGCATGTATACTAAAATTCAGGCTGGTAAAATTGCGGTGAATTCAGGTGTGACAATGGTAATTGCCTCAGGCGGGCATGACGGTGTTGTCCGCGATATTTTAGCTGGAAAAACTATCGGCACTATTTTTACCTCCAGAGAAAACCGCCTGCAGATTCGCAAACGCTGGTTGGCCTTTGGGGCACGAATCGCAGGAACTATAAAAGTTGATAAGGGCTGTGCGCAGGCTATCCTTAACGATGGATCTAGTGTACTGGCGGCAGGAATTACGGCGGTTGAGGGCGAATTTAATCACGGCAATACCATTAGCCTAATTACCGAGGAAGGCCGCGAAATTGCCAGGGGGCTTGCCAATTATAGCGCGGCAGAAGTTCGAAAGATCATGGGGCTTCATACGGCTGAATTTGCGAGCCAGTTAGGCTATAAATCTTATGATGAGGTCATTCATCGCGATAATATGGTTCTACTGGCTTAATGCGTCTTGGGGGAGGAATATTTATGGATTTAGAGTTAGAACTTGAAAGTACCGGCAAACGGGCCAAAGCGGCCGCCAGAAAATTGGCGATACTTTCTGTAACAGTAAAAAATCAGGCATTGCACGCGATGGCCGATATGCTCGAAGCAGAGAGCAAGACTATATTAAGTGCCAATGAGCTGGATATTAAAGAAGCCAGAGCAAAAGGGCAGTCTGAGGCGCTTATTGATCGGCTAATGCTAAATGAAGCAAGAATTAAGGGGATGGCCGAGGGGTTACGGCAGATTGCAATTTTACCTGATCCGATTGGTGAAATGATTGGTATGCAAAAACGTCCGAATGGACTTGAGATTGGCAAAGTTCGTGTGCCGCTAGGGGTAATCGGCATTATTTATGAGGCGCGGCCTAATGTTACGGTGGATGCAGCTGGCCTTTGTCTAAAAGCCGGTAATGCTGTAATTATGCGCGGCGGGTCTGAAGCCATCCATTCTAATAGTGCCATTGTAGATATTATTTCGAAGGCGGCATATAACGCGGGCCTGCCTGTTGGCGCCATCGAATTTGTCGCAACAACTGACCGTAGGGCTGTTGAGATTATGCTCAAACTAAATAAATATTTGGATGTAATCGTACCGCGCGGCGGTGCCGGACTTATCAAGATGGTGGTAGAAACAGCAACCGTACCGGTCATTGAAACAGGTAATGGCATCTGTCATACTTTTATTGATGAAACAGCTGATTTGGATATGGCTGTGGCAATCGCGTTTAATGCCAAAGTATCGCGTCCGGCGGTTTGCAATGCTATGGAAACCTTGCTGGTTCATAAAAATATTGCCGAAAAATTCTTGCCGGCGATGCTCAAAAGATATCAGGACGCTGGCGTTGAAATAAGGGGCTGTGAGCAAACCAAAGAGTATAGTGAGACGGTTAAGCCTGCCTCACCGGAGGATTGGGCCACTGAATATCATGATCGTATTTTATCGGTAAAAGTAGTGGAAAGTTTGGATGAGGCGTTAGATCATATTGCTGAGTTTACGACCCACCATTCCGAGGCTATTGTTACACGTGACTATCAAAATGCCAGACGATTCCAGCATGAAATAGATGCTGCGGCCGTATATGTTAATGCCTCAACGCGTTTTACTGACGGGTTTGAATTTGGTTTTGGCGCTGAGCTTGGCATCAGTACTCAAAAGCTGCATGCGCGGGGGCCAATGGGCCTCAGTGAACTTACAAGCATTAAATATATTATTTCTGGTGATGGCCAAATCAGAAATTAGAGAGTGGTGAATAGTTTGGTATATTTATCCGCCTTTGTTTCTTATTTAAAGGAAGAGAAAACTCGTCATGACTGCATGGATTATGCACGGGCGCTCTTAATAATTCTATCTATTATTGCCGTACTCAAGGCAGCGCTGGATATGATATGCTGATAACGAGGTAGGGAGATTGTTCAATGCCGGGAAATCAAAGAGTTGGTATTATGGGGGGGACGTTTGATCCCATTCATATTGGACATTTAGTTATTGCGGAAGCAGTGCGTATTGAATATTTGCTGGATAAAATAATTTTTATTCCGGCGGCCAATCCGCCTCATAAGCAAAATTCATGTGTTACCGATGCCATGGCTCGCTATGCTATGACTGTACTTGCAACTTACTCAAACCCCTACTTCTTTGTTTCTGATATTGAACTCAGGCGAGCAGGACCTTCTTATTCTATTGATACAGTTAAGGCTTTAATTGAGCTTTATGGTAAGCAAACTGAGTTTTATTTTATCACTGGCGCTGATACCATCCAGGAAATACCTACATGGAAAGATATTGACGATTTGCTCAATCTATGTAATTTTGTTGCAACTGCTCGTCCTGGCTGTATAAATTCGATTGACAATATTGTCAGTTATTTTGGCGAAAAGGGCCGCAGGCGTATTCATCGGCTGGTTACACCGGAGCTTGAAATATCTTCAACTGACATTAGACAACGCATCAAGTTAGGCAAGTCTATTAAATATATCGTGCCCGAAAGTGTGGAGAACTATCTCTACAAGGAAAAACTATATTGAACTCTCTGAAAAGTACATTCCAGATAAAGGAAAGCATAAATAACCGTAATTCGTAAATAATGTTAATGCAACGGAGTGATACTTTAGGGAAAGAGAGGTGAACCACAATGACAAAAACTCTCTATGTCGGAAATTTGCCTTGGTCTACTACTGATACCAGCTTAGCGGACGCATTTAGCTTACATGGTGCAGTGGTATCAAGCAGAATAATTACCGATAAAGAAACTGGTCGATCAAGAGGTTTTGGCTTTGTTGAAGTAGAAGATGATGATGCTGACAAAATGATTGCTTCGATGAACAGCACGGAGCTAGGCGGACGTCAAATTGTAGTGAATGAAGCAAAACCAAGGCAGCAAAATTAAATTTGAAAGATATAAAGTCTTCAACATTAATTCAATGCCTCCTTAAATTAGGGAGGCTTTTATTTTTGCAGAGACAGTCGTTAGCAGGAAATAGACTTTACTTGGCGAATTTTAGCTTAATAGGTGATTAATATGAATTATGAAGAAATACTAAATAAGTTAACCACAGAGTTATCGGCGAAACGCTTGCAGCATTCACGGGGGGTTTGTCAAACCGCGGTAGCCTTAGCTAATAGGTTTGGCGCTAATGAGGGGAAAGCTAAGCTGGCCGGAATTTTGCATGATTGTGCTAAAGAGATAACTAATCAGGAGTCACTTGGCCTGGCCGATTTCTTTGGTATAGTGATAGATGAAGTTGAGAAAGCGGTGCCTGTATTACTGCATGCCAAAATTGGCGCGCAGCTGGCACAAGCAAAATATGGGATTGTTGATGAAGAAATACAGCAGGCTATTCGCTTGCATACCGTAGGCGGTCCAGAAATGACCACTTTAGATAAGATTATCTATTTGGCTGATTTTATTGAACCCAGCAGGTCTTTTTCAGGAGTAGAGAAATTACGAAAAATAGTAGAGCAGGTCAGTCTTGATGAAGCCATGATTGCGGCATATGACCAAAGCATTGCTTTTGTTGTTGAGGCCAAGGGCCTCTTGCATCCGGCTACAGTGGCTGGGAGAAACAGTTTATTACTGAAAAAACGGAAGGCGTAATAAGGAGGCACGCTGTGGGAATTATAAAAAAAAGAGTCCGCTGGGGCAGAGTTAGTTTGGTATTATTATTACTTACTTTAGTTATTTCATCCTTAACGGGCATTGCTGTTTATGCCTGGAATACAATTCTTCATACCGCCAAGCCTGCCGAAAATGATTTAGTGCAAACTGCGCCAGATGTTTTTAAAAATCGCATTAATATTCTTTTGCTAGGTCTTGATGATGGGGAAAAGAACGTGCCTAATGCACCACAGTTTGCCGATACGATGATTGTTGCTAGTATTAACGCAGAAGATGCCAGCATAAGCCTTTTGTCTATTCCGCGTGAAACCAAGGTTACCATTCCCGGTTATAAAAATTCCGAGCAAATTATGTACGCTTATTATTATGGCGGACCAGATTTAGCAGTGCGCACCGCAGCTGATTTTTTGCATATTCCGATTCAGCATTATATTGCAGTTAATTCAGCGGCGTTTATTAATCTGGTAGATGCTTTTAATGGAGTCAATCTATATGTAGAAAATGATATGGATTATGAAGATTCTTATGCGCCTTTAGCTATTCACTTAAAAAAGGGCTATCAGCGTTTAACAGGGGTAGAGGCCAATCATTATGTGCGCTTCCGCCAGGATGAGCTAGGGGATATTGGTCGTGTACAGCGTCAGGAGCGTTTCTTGAAGGCTTTTAGTAGCGAATTGTTCCAAGTTGATACTATTTTGAAATTACCTTTTTTAATAAATTCCTTTGATAAATATGCTTATACCGATATGAAGTTTTTGACGCTGATAAAACTTGCTAATACGTTAAAAAGTATCAAAGAAGCAAACTTTTATGCAGATATGGTACCTGGAAAGTTTGCCGTTATTGGTGATACTAGTTATTGGGTTACTAATAAAGCAGAGGTTAAACAGATTACCGATCATCTTTACAGTCAAACTATAAAATAATAATCAGGAGGAAAACATGACAGAAAAAGCGGTGAATATAACTGAACTCATTGCTGCGGCAGCAAGCGATAAGAAAGCTAGGGATATTTTAATTTTGGATATGCAGGAAATTACTTTGGTGAGCGATTCTTTTTTAATCTGCAGCGCTAATTCTACGACTCAAGTCAAAGCCATTGCCGATAATATTGAGGAAAAGCTGAAGGAAAGCGGTATCGATTATTTACATCGTGAAGGTTATCGGGAAGGTCGCTGGGTGCTCATGGATTATGGTACCTGTGTAGCACATGTGTTTGTTGAAGAAGAACGAGTTTTCTATAACCTGGAACATTTGTGGGCGGATGCTCCAACTAAGTCATATCAAGGATAGGTGTTTATTTTGAATGATACTAGATTAAAGCCTGGTGCAGTTGTTACTTTAAAAGCAGTACGCGTTAACGAACTAGGAGCTTTTTTAGATGCGGGTACGGGAAATACCTCTGATGACATTCTTTTGCATAAGGTACAGCAGAAAGGTTCTGTGGCAATTGGCGATGAAGTAACAGTATATTTGTATCTTGACCCGCATGGCCGTTTGACTGCCAGTATGCGTTTGCCGCAAATGAAAGAGGGGCAAGTAGCCAGAGTCAGGGTAATTAATGTTACCAAAGACGGCGCTTTTGTTGATATTGGGGCTGAACGCGGCGTTTTTATGCCATTTGCCGGTATGCGCGGTAGTCTCCGTGTAGGAGAACAGGTTTGGGTAAAATTATACCGCGATAAATCTGACCGGTTGGCAGTTACGATGGAAGTGGAAGATGAGCTTAGAAGGGCTGCTAAACCTGCTGAAGGGGTAAAAGTCGGTGATATTGTAACAGGATCAATCTATAATTATAATGAACAAGGGGCCTTTCTTTTTACCACAGACCGCTATATTGCCTTTTTACATAATGATGAAATGCCTACTCGTTTAAAAGTTGGCGAAGAGCTAACCGCTAGGGTATCTTTTGTCCGTGAGGATGGGCGCATTAATGTGTCCATGCGTCCGGTTAAAGAGGCTGCGCTCGATATTGATGCTGACAAAATACTAGCGCTCCTTAATTCACGTGGCGGCAAAATGCCGTATAGTGATGATACAGCGCCTGAAGTAATCAAGGATAAATTTAATATTAGTAAAGCTGCGTTTAAACGAGCTTTGGGCAGGCTTATGCGGGCCGGAAAAGTAGAGCAGCATGATGGCTGGACGTATTTATGTAATACGCGCCAGGAAGATTGACTAAATAGAATAAAAATGTCGTTTTTTATGGGGATTCTGGATATACGGGGCAGGAGTTTCTGATATTTTGGCCAATATCTAATAATATACAATTTAAATCTTTTTTAGTTAAATTATAATTCCCATGTCAAAATACAGGGAGGGAATAAACTTATGAATGATGGTAAAAAAGGAATATTATTAGAAACCGGCACCAATGAATTTGAAATAATTGAATTTACGGTTGGCAGTGTCAGCTATGGCATTAATGTAGCAAAAGTACGCGAAGTAATTAATCCCATTCCAGTTACACAAATGCCGCACGCTCATCAGTTTGTTGATGGTGTGTTTACTCTTCGTGGCCGGGTAATGCCGCTTGTAAATTTGCCGCGTTGTTTGGGAGCAGAAACCCAAGAAACAAATGACAAAAATAACGTAATTGTTAGTGAGCTAAATAACTATTATGTTGGCTTTTTAGTCAATCAGGTTTCGCGTATCCATAGGGTATCATGGACGGCTATGGAACCGCCGCCGAGCATTTCCAATTCCGACATGGTTGTGGGTCTCATAAAGATGGAAGGTAAGATTGTAGTTTTGCTTGATTTTGAAAAAATAATTTCGGTTATTAATCCGGAAATTAACGAAAAATTATCCAATGTACCTTCTGCTAGCATCGATGAAGAAAAAATCAGACATACCAAAACAGTAGTAGTAGCCGAAGATTCATCTATGCTAAGAGAACTGCTGGTTAATACGCTGCATGGTGCAGGATATGAAAAAGTAAAAGCGTATAATAATGGCAGTCAAGCGCTCCAAGCCTTGGAGGAAATGGTAAAAGATAGCGGTAGCATTGAAGATAAAGTACAAATACTAATTACTGATATTGAAATGCCGCAAATGGATGGACACCATCTCATTAAACGAGTAAGGGCAAATCCCAAGCTTAAAATTTTGCCAGCTATTATTTTTTCTTCACTTATTAATGAAGAAATGCGGGCAAAAGGGGATGCTATCGGGGCCAATGGGCAAATTTCTAAGCCTGAAATTGGGAAATTGATTGCGCTTATTGACAAACTTGTACTCTAAATAGTAAAATGTATTTAGTTTTATTTTGTATGGGGGTATAGCTCAGCTGGGAGAGCGCTTGAATGGCATTCAAGAGGTCAGCGGTTCGATCCCGCTTATCTCCACCAGTAAGTAATAGGTTCTGCAAGGTTTTATAAACCTTAGCAGAACCTTTTTAGTTATTATTATGAGATTGGCAATCTATTTGACCACATTGACTGAATTACCCAGAAAATATCTGACATATAAATCTTCAGTCCAATGAATCAGTGCTTTTTCATAAACATCTTGATTTTTTCCGCTATACATGTCTGTCTTTAGCTCTCGGTTTTTTGACCAGTAATAAATTGTTTCGCCGGAGCAGCCGATTGCATAACTCTGCGCTTCCGGCACACTAAGCATATTTTGACCTGAAAATTCCGCGGGTGTAGGAATGCCTAATACGCCGAGTAAGGTCGGCGCTAAATCAATCTGACTTGCGAATATGCTACTATTGAGAGTAGTAAAGGGCTGCAAATTTTTGCTTATAAAGACAAGCGGAATGGGCGCTACGGGTAAACTTAAGTCAGCTTCACCAAGACGTTTATAATTGCTGTTCTGACTGGGATGCGGATTATGATCGCTCGTAACAATAACTAAAGTCTTATCGTCCAGTAATTTTCGCTGCTCAAGATCCTGAAAGAACTTTTGTAAGGACATATTTTCCCAGTAAATTGCTTTCAGATAAAGATTTTGGGGATCTTCTTTGATAGATGCTGGAATATCCTCATTTGAAAATCCGCAATAAGGATAGGGTTGATGCGAATCGATGGTTTTTGTCACCAGGAAAATTTTATTATTACGGTTTTCTTCTAAAAGTCTGATAGTTTCTTCATACATTACGTCATTGTGGAATCCCCAGCCCGTACTTCCGGTATATCCCTCTTTTTCTAGGTCTTCTTTTGCCCGGTATAGATTCATGCCAAAACGTTTTTTATAGGCACGAAATTCGTCATTATAATACTGGCTGGTAGATTCTAAAAACACTGTGTTATAACCGCTTTTTTCGAGAGTTTTGAATAACGTAGTATTATCTTCAAAGGCTTGCTCATCAGAATAGATGACTTGAGAAAGAAACGTGGAAGTCAGTCCTTGCGTTGTTGGTGCATTGGAAGCGTAATAATGATCTACGTGGGGAAATTTTGCCCATAAACTATCTAAAAATGGTGTTGCTTCTGCTGGAATACCTGAATTATAAAAATGCAGGTAATCTCGATGAAAAGATTCAGCAACTATTATAATTATTTTTTCATAGGGAAAGGTTTCCTGAGTGCAAGTAGGTTTTTCGTTAATATTGATGCCCAATTCACTGAGCAGGTAAGTTTCATCTTCGGAAAATGCAAAATGTTGATGCTGGCTGGTCGCTGGTATCTCTCTTTCTCTATTTCGCCAAAATTCTCGTGCTAAGTTGATAGTTACGGACTCGCTTAGCATATTACGCGACAAATTTCTGGAATTTTCTATTTCGCTTTCTTCATCAAATCCACTTGCTAGCAGTACTTTTGGATATAGGGAGGCGGCAGCAAAATTGATAAGATTAGCCAAGAGACAGATCCATATAATAATGGGACCAATATTTTTTTTGCTAAAATGGCCCAGCTTTCTCGGCGTGCGAAATAATAACATCAGAAAGAAAAAGCTTATTACTATGCAAAGTAAAACAATTTTATCCGTAGTGCATAGCACACCTGTTATTGAATAACTATTTAAATTGTCAAACACTATTTTTTTTATATGTGTTGAGGTAACAAAAAAATATATGGTATCACTATAAAATATCAAAATAGTAAAAAAATACGACAAAAAGTAGATGGTTTTCGATAGTATATTATTCCGTTTAGTATAAATGTAGCCAGCTAATAGTACGAATATAACATTATTAAGTACACCTGTAAGAACTGATAGCATGGTCATTGGATTAAAAATTAACTTTAATGAATTAATAATAGTTAGCGAAATTCCTAGCCAAAGAGTTGATACAATCGCTATTGGACAGTAATCGCGTATAGCTTGCTTAACGCTGAGTATATTTTTCCAGCAAAACATAAATAGGCTTGCCAACAACAAATCACGCAAAACACCATTTGATGCATCAATAGCAAATATTCCTATAGGAAACTCTGGTTCACGGCTGTAAAATTGAAAGGAAAGATAAATTTCTACGCAAAAAATCGCAGCTAGGCCGATAAACTTATTTTTGTGACGCCAAAATGCTTTGATAAGTACTCCGTTAATTATAATAACTCCCCTTCAGTACACTTTTAATATATGTAATTTCGCTATAGAATCCTATAATCCTGTTTCTTTCTCCATAAAACGTTTTACAGTAATTAGCCAGATTGTTGTGATTTTTTTTGCAAGATAACGGAATATATTTCGGAAAGCTGGATAGGCCCAATCCCAATGAGAAGGCTGGTGTTGATCTGTTGGAATGTAAAACTAAGTGCTTAATTTGCACTTTGTGACAATTAAACGTGCAATCATCAGTCTCTTTTAGGAAATCATATAGGCCATTTCGCCGGAACAACTAATGGTGTCTAAGCCCATCTGTTGCCAAAAGCAAATCGCTTCTGCTGTTGATAATAAAAGCAAATCATATGAATATCTATTTCTAATATAATCAATTAAAGTGCGTCCGTAATTGTTTCCTTGATAGGAATTTGCAATTTCTAGTACATCAACCCAAAGAACTTTATTATTAATGGCAGTTTTTAGTTCTTCAGCTACTTCATATGGGTATGCAACTGTTACAATACAGTAGCCTATTAATTCCCCATTTTCAGTTGATGCGATATACATTATTTTCTTACTCTCTTTGGCTAGTGCCAATTCATTTATACTATAAACCAATGAATTTTCAATTATGGCTAAAATATTCTTTGGAATTTCTGTCTTCGTGGATAACGATAACTCAGTTATTTTTACTGTTGCCTCTTTCACGTCAATGCCCCTCCTGTTATTTTAACTATTAAAGTAATACCTTACTTATTATGTACCTCCATTGTATTATGCCATACGGAGGTGAAAAGCAAAAATGCTAACCAAAATTCAAAAAAAGTTGACACAAGTAAAATAATCTGGCATAATATTATCTCCGGTAGTAATGGCGATATAGCCAAGTGGTAAGGCTAAGGTCCGCAAGACCTTTACGCCATAGTTCGAATCTGGGTATCGCCTCCAATAATATGGATCTATAGCTCAGTTTGGTAGAGCATTCGGCTCATAACCGACCGGTCCTAGGTTCAAATCCTAGTAGATCCACCAAGCTAGAACAATAATAATAGTCATCTTTAGAAACGGGAAATTGCGGTACTCTACTGAGTATTGAGGAAAGTCCAGACTGCCACGACCTGCGATGGTCGTAATGTTCGTGCCTATCGCAAGATGGGGCGGAGCCAGGCTCCGACGACGACGAAATTGACTCATGCAGCCGAAAGTAGTCATAAAGTGCACAGAAAATGAGTAGGTTGGCGACAACCTAGTGAAATACGTAAACTCCACGAGGCAGAAACTCCAAATTTGGTAGGGGAGCTTCCTTAAGGGAAACCAACTAAGAGGAAGAACGCTAATATAGCGTTAGATAGATGATTTCCTAAAACAGAAACTGGCTTACGGTTTCTAAAGAAGGCTGTTTTTATTATAATTGACTCCGTAGCCCAGCTGGATAGAGCGTTTGACTACGAATCAAAAGGCCGCAGGTTCGAATCCTGCCGGGGTCACCATAATATACGGAGGGATTCCCGAG
>JAJFUN010000111.1 GCA_021372375.1 Pelosinus sp.
GATTTTGCCCTGCGTGACATGGAGTTTAGTAACAGTGATAAATTTGTAATGAAACGACATCAGCCAGGTTTTTCTAAGAGCAAGACTGTATTCTTTCCCAGCTGCCAGTTGGCAGCTTCCCAGCCGGAGTATATAAAACCTATCTACCAGTTTTTATGCGAGAAAATTGCAGGCGGCGTGGGGCTATGGCTTGGCTGCTGCGGTGCGCCAGCCAGTTGGGCGGGCCGAGCAGAACTCTTTCAGCAAACAATGAAAGAATGGAAAGATAGCTGGCTGTCGATAGGGAAACCTGACATTATTACAGCGTGTCCAACTTGCTTTTATATGTTTAAAAATCATTTACCGGACATTCCTGTAGAAATGCTATGGACACTGTTAGACCGTATCGGTCTGCCGGATACCGCTAAGTTAGCTCCGCAGAAATTAGCCATCCATGACAGCTGCATGACGCGGAATGAAACCAAGCTGCAGCAGAGTGTGCGTAGTATTTTACACAAACTAGGACACGAAATTGAAGAATTGCCTGACAATAGAGAACATACCGTTTGCTGCGGCTATGGGGGTCTTATGATTTATGCTAACCGAGAGGTTGCACATAAAGTGATAAACCGTCGGATTAGCCAAAGCGAAACACCTTATCTCACCTATTGCGCCATGTGTCACGATAATTTTTTAAGTCATGATAAAGAGGTTTATCATTTGTTAGACTTACTTTTCAGTAAGGCTCCAGCCGAGGCTGTACCTGGCTATTCTCAGCGGCAGGAAAATCGTGCCAAGCTAAAAACCATGCTGCTTGAAGAACTTTGGGGGGAACAGGTGATGAAGGAAACTGAAATTAAGCTCATAATTTCTAAAGAGCTTATGTCAATCCTGGAAGAGCGCATGATTTTAGCTGATGATATCAGAAAGGTTATTGCGCATGCTGAAGCAACCGGCGATAAACTGAAAGACACAGAGACTGGGCATTATATCGCCTATTATAAGCCTGTTCGTGTAACGTATTGGGTAGAATATTCACCTAATGAAGATGGCTTTTTAGTGCATAATGCTTATAGCCATCGCTTGGAAATCAGTGGGTAATGGGGGATTATCATGAGTGAGCCAATACGGCAGGAAGATAAAATTTTTTGTAACAAATGCAAAATTAAGCTGACGCTTGGCAAGGTAACGTTGTCATATCTCGGCAGTTCCTTTCCGGTAGAACTTTATAAATGTGCTAAGTGCGGGCTTGTCTATATTCCAGAGGAACTTGCCAAAGGGAAAATGCAGCAGGTTGAAGAAAGTTTGGAAGATAAATGATGGAGATGACAAAGTTTGATGAGCTGGCCGAAGCAGTATTGCGTCCCGGCGGACTTATATTAACCAGATGGCTGGCTGAAGCGTCAGAGTTTCGACAAGGCATGCAGGTGGTTGATCTTGGCTGCGGCACAGGCATTACGGTAGAATATTTGCGCGATCATTATGCCTTACAGGCAAGCGGCGTTGATTTATCAAAGGAGCGGCTGGAGCTGGGGCAAAAACGTCTGCCGGAATTGCCGTTATTTTTGGCTTCAGCCGAAAGCCTGCCTTTTGCCGATGGATCTTTAGATGGCGTGATGGCTGAATGCAGTCTTTCTGTTATGGAGAATATAGAAAAAGTATTGGCGGAAGCAAATCGTGTTCTGGTTATGGGGGGGAGACTTGCTATATCGGACTTATATAGCCGGGAAGATCCAGGTGCAGGGGCTATGACTTTTGTTAACTGGAATAGTCTTTTGACAAGGCATGGGTTTAATGTGCTTTGCTGGAAAGATCAAGTAAAATATTTAAAAAACTTTGTTGCCGGCTTTATTATGAAGCATGGTTCGGCAGAGGAACTATGGCAGTGTTTAAGGCAGCGGCGGCAAGGGGCGTTTAAAGAGAGAGAAGCAAGTCACCATATCAGCTATTTTTCCCTGGTGGCGGTAAAAGAGGCGCATCGCATACTTGCAAGGAAAGGATGAAATATTTTGACTACTAATACCTGTCCGCGCTGTAAGACCGAAGTAGTAAACAGCGTGCTATATCAATAGATCG
>JAJFUN010000119.1 GCA_021372375.1 Pelosinus sp.
CAGGCCTTTTACCCAATAAGCCTTATATTGCAGTAAAAGCACCGGTCTTCTCCTTTGCCAAGATGCAGCAGGTAGATATTTCCTTAGGGCCAGAAATGAAATCAACAGGCGAAGTTATGGGCTCAGATTACCATTATGCCCGCGCGCTATATAAAGCCCTGACGGCAGCCGGGATGAATGTACCGGAATTTGGTACCATTTTGTTTACCGTTGCCGATAAGGACAAAGAAGAAGCCGGCGAAATTGCTAAAGGCTTTGCTGAACTTGGCTATAAGCTTGTAGCTACAGCAGGTACCGCCCAGTATCTAAAAGAACTAGGTCTCACGGTAGATACGGTCAGCAAAGTGCATGAGCATAAAGCTGATATTATTCAAATGATTAAAGCCGGTAAAATTAATATGGTTGTTAACACCTTAACGCATGGCAAACTGCAGGAAAGTGATGGGTTTAAAATCAGACGGGCCACCGTGGAACATGCTATTCCTTGCCTCACTTCCATGGATACCGCGGAAGAAGTGCTGAGGGTCATGAAATTTATGCGCGAACGCCGTTTGATATATGTACTGGCCTTGCAGGATTACGTAGGCGGAGGCGATGACCTTGCCTAAAACGGTGGAAGAGGCATCTGTAGTAGAGCACGTTTGGCTTTCAAATCAGGTAAGAAAACTTGTTTTGTACGCACCGCAAATTGCCAAAGAGGCAGTGTCCGGGCAATTTGTGCACCTACGAGTAGCGGATCAGATTGATCCGCTGCTTAGAAGGCCGATCAGTTTGTCAAGTGCTGATGCTATTGATGGTAAAATCAGTCTTATTTATCGTGTTGTTGGGCATGGTACTGAGCGTTTATCCAGGCTTTCATTTGGTGAAATAGTAGATTGCCTTGGCCCTTTGGGTCAAGGCTTTGCCCTTGATGCCGTGCGTCCACTCTTAATTGGGGGCGGTATGGGGATTGCGCCGCTGGTATTTTTGGCAGAGTGTCTAAGGCCGGCGCCTATAGAAATACTTCTAGGCGGGCGCACGAAAGAAGAATTATTCTGGACAGAAATTTTTAAAGATAACTGTGAGCAGTTACATATTACAACAGATGACGGTACCCTTGGTACTAAAGGTGTTACTTTAGATATTTTGCCTGAACTTTTACAGCATGGTAAATTTGACCGCATTTATGTTTGCGGCCCGCGTCCGATGATGGAGGGGGCAGCCAAAATTGCCAAAGAATTCGGCATAACCTGCCAGGTATCACTAGAAGCCCATATGGCCTGCGGTGTAGGGGCATGCCTTTCTTGTACCTGTGCGGGAAAAAACGGAAAACGGCATAAAATTTGCAGTGACGGCCCGGTATTTTGGGCTGAGGAGGTGTTTTGATGGGTGAGAATATGCTTGAGGTAGAAATAGCTGGCATAAAAATGAAAACACCTGTTATTGCAGCTTCCGGTACCTTTGGCTTTGGCCTTGAATATACTGATTTTATTGATTTAAATAAAATTGGCGCGATTAGTGTGAAGGGGACAACGCTCAAGCCGCGTGCTGGAAATTCCGGCTGCCGTATTGCCGAAACACCTGCTGGTATGTTAAATTCAATCGGTCTTGAAAACCCTGGCGCCGAGCACTTTTTAGCGGTAACCTTACCAAAGCTTGCAGCGTATAACGTGCCGGTAATTGTGAATATTTCCGGCAGTACCGTAGAAGAATATGGTGAGCTGGCGGCCATGCTTGATGTGCCAGGGGTGGCCGCGCTTGAAGTGAATATTTCCTGCCCTAACGTAAAGCATGGCGGTTTGGTATTTGGTACTGACTGTAATAGTGCGGCCAGCGTAACACGCCAAATTAAAAAATCCACAAAAAAACCGGTTATTGTAAAGCTATCGCCAAATGTCACGGATATTGCTACCATGGCTAAGGCTGTGGAAGAGGCCGGGGCTGATGCGATATCCCTAATTAATACGCTTTTGGGGATGGCTATTGATATTAAAAGCTGGCGGCCGGTACTTGGCAATACTGTAGGCGGCCTTTCGGGGCCTTGTGTTAAACCTGTAGCAGTGCGTATGACTTGGCAGGTAGCTAGTGCTGTACAGGTTCCTGTTATTGGAATGGGTGGTATTATGACAGGACAGGATGCCATTGAGTTTTTGCTGGCAGGGGCCTGTGCAGTGATGGTAGGTACAGCAAATTTTGTTAATCCTAGGGCTATGGAAACAGTGGCCGCTGAAATAAAAGAATATTTGCTGGCAAGGGGATTAAAACACGTCAGTGAACTTGTCGGGCAGGTAAGAGTTTAAAAGATTGAGGTGCGCGTAAAGTGAATAATTTAAAAAGCGATAAACGACTGATTGTCGCGCTGGATGTTGCGGGCATGGCAGAAGTTAAGAAACTGGTAGAAGAGCTTGGTGACGCTGTTTGTTATTATAAAGTCGGCATGGAACTTTTTTATCATGTCGGCAGCAGTGTAGTCACCTATTTACGGGAGCAGCACAAGGAAATTTTTCTTGATTTAAAGCTGCATGATATCCCCAATACTGTGGCGCAGGGACTTTCGCAGCTCACTAAGCTTGGCGTTTCGATGCTCAATGTACACGCTGGCGGCGGTTATAGCATGATGAAGGCGGCAAGTGAAGCGGTGAAGAGTGCTGCCAGCGAGGCTGGTATGACGCGGCCAAAACTGATTGCGGTTACCGTGCTTACAAGCATTGGCACAGAGGATTGGTCTCAGCTTAACTATGCGGTAGACATTAAAGAGCAGGTCGTAACACTGGCAAAACTTGCCCAAAGCGCCGGCATTGATGGGGTAGTGGCTTCACCGCGGGAAGCAAAATACATTAGGGAGACTTGCGGCAAGGATTTTTTGATTGTAACTCCAGGGGTGCGTCCTGCCTGGGCAGCAGTAAATGACCAAAACCGGATAGCAACGCCTAAAGGGGCTCTAGTAGATGGTGCTAATCATTTGGTGGTTGGAAGACCTATCACCAAAGCGGAAGACCCCGAAGCCGCGGCAATGCGAATTCTAAGTGAAATGAGGGAAGTAAAATGACAGAAGAACAAGTGCGTCAATTATTTGTAGATACCGGAGCTATTTTAGAAGGGCATTTTCTTTTGACTTCCGGACTTCATAGCGAGCTGTATGTAGAAAAATTTCAGGTACTGCAGGATCCTGAGTATACAGCCAAACTCTGTGCAGCTCTCGCCGAGCGTTATAAGAATGAAAATGTAGAGCTGGTAGTAGGGCCGGTAACTGGCGGGGTGCTGCTGGCACATGAAGTTGGTAAGAATTTAGGTACTCGTGCTATTTTTACCGAACGGGAAAATGGCAAAATGACACTCAGACGCGGCTTTGTAATTAAACCAGGCGAGCGCGTGCTTATTGTGGAAGATATTGTGACAACCGGCGGCTCGGTTGTCGAAGTGCTTGATGTAGTGCGTGAGCATGGGGGCGTGCCGGTTGGCGTCGGTATGCTGGTCGACCGCAGCGGCGGCAAGGTAGATTTTGGCATACCTCATCAAGCTCTTCTAAACCTTACTGTGCCAACCTTTAAGCCGGAAGAATGCCCATTATGCAAGGCCGGCAAACCCATCACCAAACGGGGCAGCAGAAAAATCTAAAAAACTAGTTGACACTAATTAAGTTAAGTAATATAATATCATTCGTAGCTGATTCACAGCCTGCGGAAATAGCTCAGTGGTAGAGCATCGCCTTGCCAAGGCGAGGGTCGCGAGTTCGAATCTCGTTTTCCGCTCCATAGGGGTATAGCTCAATTGGTAGAGTAGTGGTCACCAAAACCATTGGTTGAGGGTTCAAGTCCTTCTGCCACTGCCATAAAAAATTCAAATGACACGGTATTTGTACCGTGTCATTTTTCTGTAAAAATTAATTATACTTCTTCTCGCTTTTCGGCAGGTTTTTTTTAGAATTAGATAGAACTTTATCATATGGAGATGTAGTTTGTGGAAAATATAATTGCAAAACTTGAGGAGTGGGCATACTTAAAGGAACTACCGGCAGCAGTAGCTGGCTTTACGTTGGAAATGATTATGCGGGAAAATGGCGCACTTTATGAGATTTTTACTTATGCTAATACCGCAACATATCGTAAATTTTCCGTCGTATACGATTCAGCCACCAAGGATTTTTTAGTGCGGCTAACGATTGGTTTGACGGAATATTATGATATAAGCTTTATCAGCACAGAACTGACGGTGCTTGAAGCCGCTTTAAAAGAGCGTATGCAGCCTGTTTTACTGACGCTGGCAGGTCTTGATCATAATAATGCAGTGTGCTCTGTCTTTAGACAAAAAAAAATTATCGAGTGGCCATATGCCACTAATTTGCCGGAAGAGTTACAGGGTTTTCAGTTATTTATCAGGCCCATGCAGCCGATAAAAATAATTAATGGTTCCTACGTTATTATTGATTACAGTGATTTTCCCACGGAAAGTAATTTGCTGATTTTTTATAATATCTTTCGCGATGAGTTTTTTGGGGAAGCGCGGATAAAGAGAACGCCACAGATGATTGCTTGTTTTGATGCCCAAACTTTAGAGGAGCTCGCTGAAAAACTGGATCAAAACATGGAAGGCGTTTTAAAAGATATACGTACCCAGCTTGGAGAAATGTGACAATTTCTATGTAAAGTCATGAGTTGTATTTGAAACGGGAGGTTGCTGTCATGGCGCGTATACTCTTGTGTGATGATTCGTCATTTATGAGAATGATGCTGAAAAAAGTCATTGTTGGTATGGGACATGAGATTGTCGGAGAAGCAGCTGATGGGCGGCAAGCGGTACAATTGCATCGTAAATTGAAACCAGACCTGACTACCATGGATATTACCATGCCGAATATGGATGGGATTGAAGCAGTAAAACATATTCATGAGGAAGAACCACTGGCCCGGATTGTCATGGTTACGGCAATTGGGCAGAGGGCTATTATAACCGAGGCGCTAAAGGCCGGCGCATCTGATTTTATTGTAAAGCCTTTTAATCCAGAGCAGGTAGAAGAGACCATAGAAAAAATATTGAAATACTAATTAACTTAAGAAAATATAACATTTCGGGCTGAACGCCTATACTTTGTTTTTCTAACTTGGCGAAATGTTACTTATTTTCTTGTAGTTTTAAAAATGCAAGCGTTTTATTTACTAACTACTTGACAATAATGAAGGTTATCGATATAATATCTTTTGTAGCTGCGCTTTCGGTATTAGCTAAGGATTGCAAGAATATTTTAAAAGCTATTGACAAAATATATTAGCTGTTATAAAATAGTTTTTGCAGTTTAGAGTACGGCCCGGTAGTTTAGTTGGTTAGAATGCCGCCCTGTCACGGCGGAGGTCGAGGGTTCAAGTCCCTTCCGGGTCGCCATTTTAGTAATGCCGCGGTAGCTCAGTCGGTAGAGCAGAGGACTGAAAATCCTCGTGTCGACAGTTCGATTCTGTCCTGCGGCACCATTTATTGCGGAAATAGCTCAGCGGTAGAGCATCGCCTTGCCAAGGCGAGGGTCGCGAGTTCGAATCTCGTTTTCCGCTCCATGTTAAGGCGGCATAGCCAAGTGGTAAGGCAGAGGTCTGCAAAACCTCTATTCCCCAGTTCAAATCTGGGTGCCGCCTCCAATCGTTTATTTTTACCTTTCATAAAA
>JAJFUN010000120.1 GCA_021372375.1 Pelosinus sp.
TGGGGGGAAGAAGCTTTTGCTAAGGCTATAGCAGAAGATAAGCCGATATTTTTAAGCATTGGCTACAGTACATGCCATTGGTGCCATGTCATGGAGCGTGAATCGTTTGAGGATCAGGAAGTGGCCGATATTCTGAATGAGCATTATGTGGCGATCAAGGTTGATCGTGAGGAGCGGCCTGATGTGGATCATATTTACATGAACGTTTGTCAGGCGCTGACAGGGCAGGGTGGATGGCCGTTGACGGTCTTGATGACCGGGGATAAGCAGCCGTTTTTTGCCGGCACGTATTTTCCCAAGCACGCGACGTATGGACGAACTGGTGTGGTAGAACTTTTGATAGCGGTGGTTGAACGCTGGCACAAGGATAAAGCAGAACTTATCGCCTATGGGGGGAATATGGTAAATGCCTTGCAGGAAGAGCAGCACAAACGAAATTTCAGCAAAGCACTGACGCCGGAACTGCTGGAAGTGGGCTTTCGGCAGCTTTCGCAAAGCTTTGAACCGGAATATGGCGGCTTTAGCTATGCGCCCAAGTTTCCGACGCCGCATAATATGATGTATTTGCTGCGCTATTGGCGGCGAACCAAAAATGGGGAAGCACTCTCCATGGTGGAACATACCCTTACCGCGATGCGGCGGGGCGGCATATATGATCATTTAGGCTATGGCTTTGCCAGATATTCAACCGACAATCAGTGGCTGGCGCCGCACTTTGAGAAGATGCTCTATGATAATGCGCTATTATGCGAGGTTTATTTAGAAGCCTATCAATGTACCGGCAATGCTGACTTTGCCAGGGTAGCGGAAGAGATATTAACGTATGTTATGCGGGATATGACATCACCTGATGGCGGCTTTTATTCAGCACAAGATGCTGATTCGGAAGGCATAGAAGGCAAATATTATATATTTACCAGGGCGGAAGTGCTGCAGGTCTTAGGGGAGAAGGACGGCACGTTATTTGCAGATTATTATGGGATTACAGCAGCGGGAAATTTTGAACAGGGAGCCAGTATATTACACACCATTCGAACCAATCTTGATGAATTTGCTGAGAGTCACGGCTTTGGCTCAGAACAATTTGAGGTGCTGCTTGAGGAGTGGCGCAGCCAGCTGTTAGCAAAGCGCAGCAGGCGGATTCCGCCTTATAAGGATGACAAAATCTTGACGGCCTGGAATGCACTGATGATTGCGGCACTGGCTAAAGCGACTAGGGTTCTTGGCAAAGCTGAATATATCGAACGTGCCAGAAAAGCGCTGGATTTTGTTTATGCCAGACTTATGCGCTCAGATGGCCGCCTGCTTGCGAGATATCGTGAAGGTGAGGCCGCGCACTTAGCATATTTGGATGATTATGCATTTTTGCTCCGGGCGCTTATTGATCTGTACGAGGCAACCTTTGAACCGCAGTATATTGCCCGCGCTGTAGAGGCGGCAAAGGATTTGACACGGCTATTTTGGGATGAAAAACAGGGTGGGTTTTATTTTGCCGGGGCAGATGCGGAAAAATTAATCATGCGTCCTAAGGAATTGTATGATGGTGCAATGCCTTCAGGCAATTCGGTGGCAGCGCTGGCCTTAATGCAGCTCGCGGACATTACCGGAAATAGCGATTTTGAAGAATTGGCTGAGCGTGAGATTGCCAGCTTTAGCGGCGAAGTAGAAAAGTTCCCGCGTGCTTACACCTATTTTTTAATGGCGCTTGATTATCGGTGGTCTGCCAGACGCCAAATTGTGGTTGCCGGGCCTCCGGAGGAAACCACGGAGATGCTGACAGAGGTCGGCAAGTATTTTTTACCTGATTCGGTAGTACTTTTTAATGATGCTGAGCAGGCCATGGTGGCGGCACTCATGCCGCATATTGCCGATAAAACATCTTTAGATGGTGCAGCGGCGTATATTTGCGAAAATTATGCTTGTCAGCCGCCAGTCTGTGGTATGGAAGGGCTGCTTGATAAACTTTTAGAAATTCAATAATTGGTAGATAAATGCTTGTTAATGCTTATGACAAGCATTTTACTTATTTAAGATGGATAATAGAGTAATAAAAGTTTAGAATATTATAGAATTATCAAACATAAGTATGGTATAATTTAAGCTGCAATTTATGTTTAGGCCAAGCTGAAAAATCAAGCAGCAATATGCTTAAGTACTACAATAATTGATAGTATTTGCTGTTGCGCTCTAGTAATTGGGTTTGTATAATTTAACTAAGCGGTTAAGCTATACCTATGGCGGTTTTTCTTTATAAAATTTTTTGAGTTTAAAATATCGCCATATGAATTTATACAGGGGGGATTAATGTGATAGCTAAAGAATTTACTGTGACTAGTCCAATGGGGTTTCATGCCCGTCCAGCTGCCGTATTTGTAAAAGAGGCAGGCAATTTTAAATCTGAGTTAGTTGTAAAAACTAAAGGCAAAGAAATTAGTGCGAAAAGCATGTTAGGAGTATTATCATTGGGCTTGCAATCTGGACAAACACTTACTTTAGAAATAAATGGACCAGATGAAGCAGACGCTATGGCTAGATTTGAAAAATTCTTTATTGAAGAATTGCCCAATCTATAAGGTTTTACCGACTAATGCTGGTTTTTTGCGGATTATCTTCCCAAACCAGCATTTTCCTATTTTAATGAGGTAAATAGGGATTTATCCTAGAACTGTTTAAAATACAATAAGCAAGACAAAAAGGGACTGCCGGTTGGTAGTCCCTTTTTGTAATTATTTGACAAATTTACAAAAATATTCAAATGTATATTTTATGCTATTATATCTAATAATATACGTATAGTCCAAATCTAATTGTAAGGGGGCAAATTTTATGACGAAAATAATGTCAGAAGAAAGTAAGTATAAATTGGCTCATGATTTAGGGTTTGGCGCCAAAGTAGAAGATGGTGATTGGAGCGATGTGACTACAGGGGAAGTAGGATCCATGGTTAGAGAAGCTATTCGGCGCGGCAGCGAGGCTGTTGCAAAGGAAACGTCAGTTGAAAACGGCATCGCGCATCAGAATGCTAAATAAATAAAAATCCGAAGTCTTTTTTAGGCTTCGGATTTTTTAGATAAGTGTAAAATTTGCATGCCTACGAAGTTAGGTATATCAAATGTTAACAGGCTTGAAGAGTTGTGATTTAAAAGTTCCCCTCTTGAGAGGGGTGGCGCGTGAGCGACGGGGTGTGTTTGGATTAAGAAGGTCAATAAAAAATACCTACGACATGGAAACCAACACACCCCGCCCTTTGGGCACCCCTCTCTAGAGGGGAACTAAGGCAAAATACGGATTTTTTGCGTTTTTTTCTTACTGCTTAGTTGAGAATGGCTGGAGAGAATTGAAGCAATGCTTAATCTTCAGTTGGTGCTGCTGGCCCATTGAGCGGCAGCTGGTAAAAGCTTAGATTCAGCCACTGACCAAATTTATAGCCGGCTTTTTGGATGGTACCAGCATAACTAAAGCCTAACCTTTCATGCATTAACTTACTGCTCTCGTTGCTGTCATCAATTACGCCAACTAGCGTTGTATAGCCATGCGAATTAGCAAACTTTATCAGTTCCTTTAAGAGAGCGGCCCCAATATGTCTTCGTCTGTAGTCTTTATGCACATAGACGGAATGTTCTATTGTATATTTAAAGGCAGGATATGCTCTAAACGGCCCAAAGGTTGCAAACCCTACGACGCTATTATTTTCTTCGAATACCCAGACAGGCAGGTCATTGCTGACTTTTTTTTCATACCAGCTCATTCTGTCTTCAAGGGTATGCGGCTTGTAAGCATAGATTGCCGTTGTATTAAGGATGGCGTCATTATAAATTTCGAGAATAGCGGGTAAATCGCTGTGTTTGGCGTAACGAATCATCTGATACCTCCGAGATAATAGTCGAATGCTTATGTAAATTCGATAAAAATTTCGCTATTTCCTGCCCAATAAAAAAGATATCGCAAGTCCAAGAGACTGCGGTATCTTTTTTAATCTTCTAGGTATTGGGGTGATTGGGTTTTTCCATGTATTTGTCATAGTCCGTATTGTTTTTAGTCTGGTCTTGTCTTTGCGCATTTTTGGGCTGCTGTGACTTATTGGATTGCTGTTTTGCCATATGTTCACCTCCCCAAACCCAGTATTTACAGAAATCCATTGCAATATTCGCTCAAACATTTTGTGTCACAATGAGACCTTTTACTTGATTTCTGGCAATTTGTATTAGATAATTACCATGAGACATTTAAATAAGTGTGGTTAAAATATGATTGTAAGTGCCAGCAGAAGGACGGATATTCCGGCCTTTTATGCAGATTGGTTTATGAACCGCCTGCAGGAAGGGTTTGTTTATATTCGCAATCCCATGAATTGCCGGCAGGTTTCGCGTGTTGTGCTGACGCCTGCTGTTGTTGATTGTATTGTATTTTGGACTAAGAATCCGGCTAATATGCTAAGTAAGCTTGATACACTTGACGCAATGGGGTTTCCTTATTATTTTCAGTTTACCATTACGCCGTATGACCGTCAGGTTGAGGGCAGACTACCTAAAAAGGCGGCATTAATGGAAACCTTTCAACAACTGAGTGCTAAAATTGGCAAAGAACGTGTTGTCTGGCGGTATGACCCGGTTATTGTCAATCAGGCCTTTACTGTACAGTATCACCTGGATTTGTTTGGAAAAATGTGCGACAAGCTTAGTGGTTTTACCAATCAGTGTATTTTCAGTTTTATTGACCTGTATGCCAAGATCCAAAAGCGCATGCAAGGAACTATAAATTATGAGATAAATACATCTGCTAAAAAGCAAATTGTGCAGGGATTTTCTAGGATTGCCAAAAGCCATAAGCTTGAACTCGCTGCTTGTTCAGAGACAATTCCAGGTGAGAAGTATGGGGTTTTGGCGGCAGCTTGTATTGATAAAAGGCGGATTGAAAATATTACAGGTTATTCGCTTCAGGCAAAAGAGGATGCTAACCAGCGCTTTGCTTGCGGCTGTGTGGAAAGTATCGATATAGGGGCGTATAACTCTTGCGGTCATTCCTGCCTGTATTGTTATGCAAATAACGGTACTAGTGCGGTGCATAAAAATATGAAAAGGCACGATCCTCACTCGCCTTTGCTGATTGGACATCTGAGCGGCGAAGAAATTATTACAATTAGAAAAGTAAAATCTCATAAGATTATACAGCCGTCTTTATTTTAGGTTATTTGCTGAGCAGAGGAGATGATAAAATGGAATTTGTCGTGGGTGTGACGGGGGCAACCGGGACAATTTATGCGGTAAAGCTGCTGGAGGTACTACAGGAAAATTCTGAGGTACATACTCATCTGATTATGAGTGAGTGGGCTAAAAATAACTTAGCCGTAGAAACAGCTTATTCGTGGGATTATGTACAGGGTTTAGCGGATGTTGTATATGATAATAGCAATCTTGGTGCAAAAACTTCCAGTGGGTCATATCTGACGCACGGTATGGTTGTTGTTCCCTGTAGTATGAAGACCCTTAGTTCGATTGCCGGCGGATTTTGCGATAATTTAATTTCTCGGACAGCTGACGTTATGCTGAAAGAAGGCCGAAAACTGGTATTATGTCCTAGAGAAACACCGCTGAGCGCCATTCACCTGGAAAATATGCTGAAGCTTTCGCGGCTCGGCGTGCGCATGGTTCCGCCGATGCCAGCGTTTTATAATGCTCCGCGGACAATTGATGATTTAATTAATCATCAAGTAATGAAAATTTTGGATCAGTTTGGTATCTCTTATGCCAAGGGAAAACGTTGGCATGGATAAAATTAAAGGGGTGTAACTTTAAAAATTATTTTAACTAAAAATAAGAAATGGAAGTGAATTTTGCTGTGCAACAGATAAAAACAATACTTACTAAAGACAAAGGATTTTTTTTAGTAAAGCGGAGCATTCAATATGAAACAGGCTTTGAGCCAGACCTTGCATTAGTCGGCAGCCGCTATGAGATATGGGCAGATAAGTATCAAGATAAATATGAAAAGAATCTCATCGAAGAATATATAGCGGGAAAGGTTGTGCACTATTGTCAGCTATATTCTGTTGACACTGATGAAGAAATGTTAAAAATTTTTGCAGAGAAAGTAAATAGTGGGAAATAGCAAGTAACAAGGGGTATCTCAAAAATTTTGGGATACCCTTGTATAAATTTCAGGGGTAGATATGATAAAATTAATGTAGATATTAGAGTGTGTTTGAAAAAACACATAACATTAAAAATTAAAAGACTGTTAAAAAATGCACAGATGCTAGGCGCACCGGAAGTCGTGCCGCGCAGGCGTCGGCGGTACGTCAAGCAAGCGGCTGAGGAGTAACGACGCAGATGGGTATTTTGTAACAGGCTCTATTAGGTGGGAGTGATGGGATATGCCAATGCTCACAAATTTAGAGATTATTGTGGATAAAACCAAGGTATTGGATGCTATTCAATGTTATAAAAATAATCCCGGCTATGAAGAAACATTCGTGTTATACGATGAATTACTGCCCGAATTCATGCTTTTTGTAAAACCAGCTGCCGCATATGCTTTTATTGAGAATAATGCCGGGCCTGCGGTGCCCGAGGCCAGTGAATGCAGTAGATTAGTCTATTGTGTGCTGACTTTAGGTCAGGAGATCTGTGATAAAATTAGTGAACTTTTTGCCGAAGGCAATTATGTAAAAGGCAGCCTTGTCAATGCCATGTGTGATGAATTATTAGCTTATTATGAACAGGAAATATATAGAAGGATAAAAAGAGAAGCTGATTTAGAGGGCTGTGGGCTGACCAGGAAGCTAACACTTGATGAAAATGACTTTGAGTCAGCTTATGAGCAGGCGATTATTGAGTGGTTTATCCAAAATAGCGCAAGTCCGGAGCGTATGGCTGATAATTTGCTGCTATCGGCTAAGTCCTTGGTATATATATACGGAGCAGACAGTGAGCAGCTAACTACCGAAATAGACCATGACTGTTCTCACTGTGATAATATTGGCTGTTATATGCGCGAGAAAGCTGATAATAACGGTACAATAACTTTAACAGTTATCGGGCAGGACGGGATGCCTGAGACCATGGAGGCTGACCAAGTCCAAACTATTTTAGACAATCTTATTCAAGGCGGCATATATGTCGCAGCACCGTGTAACGGCAAGGGCACATGCGGCAAATGCAAGATTAAAATCATAAAAGGCACGCTGCGGCGAGAAAAGGCTAATTATGAAAAATTGCAGCCGGACGAAATTAATGACGGGGTTTGTTTAGCTTGCCAGGTTTATCCTGAGGAAGATTGTACTATTGAATTGCTTGGTATGCAGGAAGAAAACTTTAGTATTGCAACTGAATTTCGCACGTCACCTGAGTTGCTGCTCCATAATGGGTATACAGTAGAAAGGCTGATATTATCTGAGGCGGACTGGCCAAGTCATATTAGTCTGGCTGAGTACATTGATTTGAGCTTAAACAATACATATCGGTATTCGCAGCGGGCCCTAAAGAAAGTTTCAGCCTTAACCGAAACTCCTGCTGATAAGGCTATCAGTCTGATTATCAATAAACAGACAATTGTTGATGTATGTTCTGGCGATGCTAAGCAAATTTTGGGGCTGGCTATTGATATTGGCACAACAACCATTGTCATCAGTTTGGTAGATTTGCGGTCAGGTACGGTCATCAATAGCTATGCCGGGCTGAATTCGCAGCGGCAATATGGTGCTGATGTTATTTCTCGGATTGAACATAGCAGGAGTGGCGCCAGCAAACTTAAAGAATGTGTTTGTCAGGATATCTTGGCAGGCATTAGTGCCTTAACCGGGGATGTTAAGGCCCGGATTCAACATGTCGTGATTGCCGGCAATACAACAATGCTTTATTTACTGCTCGGTCTTTCGGCCCACTCCTTGTCTGTCTATCCTTTTCGGACAACTACGATCGACTTTTTGGAGTTTTCCTTTGGCGAGATTTTTAGCAGTAATATGTTAGACTGTCAGGTAACTATTTTACCAGGCATATCCGCATATATTGGCGCTGATATTGTGGCCGGCCTCTTAGAGTGCGGCTTTGGTTCTACCGAAAGTACCTGTATGTTAATTGATATTGGTACAAATGGAGAAATGGTCATCGGCAATCAGCGTAAGATAATGTGTTTAGCTGCAGCAGCCGGTCCGGCTTTCGAAGGGGCCAATATAACTTCGGGAACCGGCAGTGTTAAAGGGGCGATCAGTAGTTGTACAATTGACAAGGACAAACTCTGCTATCAGACAATTCAAGCTGCGCCGGCCATAGGAATTTGTGGATCGGGCGTAATTGAAATTGCAGCTGCCTGTTTGCGCAGTAATTGGCTGGCTAAAAGCGGCCAGTGGAATGCCGAAAAGGTTACAGAGGGCTATTTGAAAATTGCCGAGGGTGTGTATGGCGACATTATTTTTACGCAGCAAGATATTCGGCAGCTGCAGCTTGCCAAAGCGGCTATTCGTACAGGTATTGATATTTTAATCGAAAACTACGGCGCTTGTTATGCTGATATTGACACAGTTTATCTGGCCGGAGGTTTTGGTACAAACATAGATGTGGAAAGTGCAGCGGCAATCGGCTTAATTCCCCGTGAACTAAAATATAAAGTAAAGACGGTAGGCAACAGTGCATTAGGCGGTGCAATCCGCTATTTATTAAATAATCATAAAGAGGAGTTAAACAAGCTGAAGGCAGCTGCCGTTTGTTTGGATCTGGCAGTTGATGACAAATTTAACAATTTATTTATGCGCAATATGTTATTTTAAAAAGAAAAGCACCTTTGCCGTGCAGCATAAAAAAGGACTTATAAAAAAAAAGGAGAACTAGTAGATAAATATCATTTTTTATAAACTAAGAAGAAAAGCATTTCGATTTGAAATCGATCAGTGACTTTTTCCGAGAAGTCAAAAGGTTACTTGCTTTCTTGTTATTTAAAACGTCCGGCGTATTATAGCTGTTGCATTTTCTGCTTAGTTTCGGGTAGTATCTACGACGCCTTATTGCAATTGAGTACATATTTTATAATCGCAGTTCATATATTTGTAGGGTTTCGCCTGGTAGTCGAATAGGTGGAAAATTTTTGTTATAAGCGGGAAACGGAGTGATATTTTGACAAGTATGCCAAATTTATTGAGTAGTGCCGAAATAAGTCATAGCCTTGAAAAGACTGATATTGTTATGCTGCTGCAGGAAGATGAAATGAATGAGGCCTTATATGAAGCGGCTGATCGGGTGCGTAAAGCCTATGTTGGCGATGAAGTCTACCTTCAGGTATTAATTGGCGTTTCCAGTATTTGTCATCAGAACTGCATGCACTGTAGTTTAAGGCGGGACAATAGTATAGTCAAACGTTATCGTCTGGAAGCTGAGCGGGTTTTGGAGCTGGTCAAAAAGGCCGGGGCTGATGGCTGTAAAACTGTGGTGTTGCAATCAGGGGAAGATAAGTACTATACTGTGGAAAAACTGCAGGATACTATTTATAAAGTAAAAAATATGGATATTTCAGTAACCTTGAGTATTGGTGAACGGACGCGGGAAGAATATCAGGCTTTTAAAGAGGCCGGCGCTGATCGTTTTCTGCTGCCGATTGAAACAACCGATAAAAAGCTGTATGATGTGCTAAATCCAGGCATGAGTTTTTTGAATCGGCTGCGTTGTCTGAAAGATTTAAAGGAAATGGGTTATGAAGTGGGAAGCGGCTGCGTGGTGGGGCTGCCTAATCAGTCCCTAACCTCTCTAGCCGAGGATATGCTGTTCTTTAAAGAGTTTGCGGCTGAAACAGTAGTAATAGAACCTTTTATTCCTTGTAATAATACACCACTCTTTTGCGGTAATGGAGGGGCTTTTACGCTTAGCCGTAAATTAATGGCGATTGCTAGGTTACTCCTGCCAAATGCTAATATTCCGGTTACAAATATCATGGCGGTACAAGATTTTGCAGGAGAATTCAAGGCGTTACAAAGTGGCGCAAATGTTGTTATGTCTAATGTCGCTGAATAATGTATATTTTTTGAAGGCATGTCTTATTTTTTTTGCTTAATCTAACGATAAACTATATTGAAGAGTGCTTGTATAAGTAAATAAGTAATTGATCTTTAAGGCTAACGCTCGCAGATAGGGAGGCTGTAATTTGGAAAAATCGACTCTGATTGGTGTAATTGTAGGTGTAACGGCGATAACTGTAGGGATGGTAATGAAAGGAGCTAGCATAACGGCGCTGGCCAATCCGGCAGCTTTTTTGATTATTATTATGGGAACCATAGCTTGTGTATTTAATGGTTTTACTATGGATACCATTAAAAAAGTGCCTACATTATTTAAGCAATTGTTCAAACAACCGCAATTGGCCGCAAAACCTGATTTGCTGAAGCTGTTTGTTGAACTTTCTCAGACGGCTAGAAGGGAAGGCATTTTGGCACTGGAAAGCCGGGTAGATGAGCTGCCTGATGTATTTTTAAAAAATGGTCTGAGTATGGTAATTGATGGACTTGATCCGGACTTTGTAAGCGATGTACTTGATGCAGAAATTCAAAATATGGAAGAACGTCATCGTATAGGGGCACTGGTCTTCGCCCAGATGGGGATGTATGCGCCGACACTGGGCGTACTTGGTGCGGTTATCGGCTTGATTGCCGCCCTTGGCAATTTGAATGATATTGAGAAACTGGGGCATTCTATTGCCGCCGCTTTCGTGGCAACACTCCTTGGTATCTTTACTGGTTATGTGCTTTGGCATCCATTTTCTAACAAATTAAAAATGATGTCAAAAATGGAAGTAGAAATTAAGAAGATGATGATTGAAGGAATTTTATCCCTGCAAGCAGGCGATTCGCCAACTGCCATTGAAGCAAAATTGATGGTATTTATTCCGCAGCAGGAACGTTTGGCATTGAAGCCTAATAAAGGCGAGTAAAGCGGGGGGGAAAATATGGCTAGAAATAAGCATCATGCAGAGCATCATGAAGAGCATGCTGATGAAACCTGGTTGGTTCCTTATTCTGATATTTTGACATTATTGTTAGCATTATTTATTGTATTATTTGCTTCTTCCCAAGTGGATCAAAAGAAATTTGATCAGATGCGGCAATCTTTTAGTATGGCTTTTAGTACGGGAAGCCCGGCACTGCTTGACAGCATGAAATCTGTGCAGCAAAGTCAGGAAAGTTCTACTAGTATGAATAATGATCAGCAAATGAAAGAACAAGCTTATACGCAGGAGTCAGCACAGCTGTCGGAAGTAAAAAGACAGATTGATAAATATATCATGGACAACGGCTTGGTTGGTGATTTACAGACAATCCTGACTGATGAGGGCTTAATGATTCGTATCAAGGAAAATGCGTTGTTCCCCTCAGGCAGTGCGGCGCTGCTCCCTGAGTCAAGACGTTTTGGTACACAAATTGCCAAAATGCTGTTGCCGCTGTCACAGAAGGTAGTGGTTTCCGGTCATACGGATAACATGCCGATTAATACCTATGAATTTCCCTCTAACTGGGATCTTAGCGCCAAACGGGCAGTAAACTTTATGAAGCTTTTATTGGCCCAGGAAAATCTGCAGCCTGAACGGTTTAGCGCCATTGGCTATGGAGAATATCGGCCGCTTACGGCCAATGACAGTGAAGAGAGCCGCGCTAAAAACCGCCGGGTCGAAATTATGGTGGTAAGAAATTATAAAATGTAATTTGCGTAAAATAACCTTGCGATGGCAAGGTTGTTTTTTCTTGCAATAAAAGAAAGTATAACATTTCGGGCGGTTAATCTATAATTTGTTTTTCTGTAATTAGTCGAAATGTTACTTACTATCTTATGGTTTTAAAAAAGCAGAGCGTTTTATTTAGCTGAGAGGAATTTTATCAGTAATACCGAATATCGTTTTAATGGAGGATGCATATGATTTTAGGTATTGGTATTGATGTTATCGAAATAAAGCGAATTAAGGATGCTATTTTGCGCCAGGCGTTTACAAGAAAAGTATTTACGCCAAAAGAGCAAGCCTATTGCGAGAGTCGTGGGATGCAGCAGGCCGCATCCTATGCTGCGCGCTTTGCCGGCAAAGAAGCGGTCATGAAGGCGTTTGGTACAGGCATAGCTGGCGGAAGCTGGCAGGATATAGAAATACTGCCTAATGACAAAGGGCAGCCTAAGGTACAGCTTTATGGATCTTTTTTACGGCTGGCAGAAAAAAAGCAAGTTAGCGAGGTTTATATATCGTTGACCCATGCGCAGGAATATGCAGCAGCGCAGGTGTTGTTATGGGGGGATATAACATGAAAGCAGCATTGACGAAAGAAATACGTAGTGTGGATAAACAGGCAATTGAAGAATTTGGGATTCCGGGTGTTGTACTAATGGAAAACGCAGGGACAGCTGTTGTTCGTCAGATGGAAAAGAATCTGGGAACTTTGCAGGATAAAAGAGTATGTATTTTTGCCGGTAAAGGAAATAACGGCGGGGACGGATATGTAATTGCTCGGCATCTTTATAATAAAGGCGTTAAAGTTAAGGTGTTTTTATTGGGCCATAAAAGTGATGTTGCAGGTGATGCCAAAATTAACTTAGATATTTTGCACAGTATTGGACTTGATGTAATTGAGGTGTTAGAAAGCCGCGATTGGGATAAGGTCAAAATTGGTACGACCTTTGCCGATTATTTGATTGATGCGCTCTTGGGTACCGGTTATAAAGGGGAACTTTCAGATAATATGCTGGAGGCAGTTAGCATTATAAATCACTCCGGAAAAGTTGTGATTGCTGTAGATGTACCGTCAGGCGTAAATGCTGATAATGGACAAGTTGTCAGCAGTGCAGTTTTAGCAGATTATACCGTGACTTTTTCGGTGCAGAAACCAGGCTTATTGTTTTATCCGGGGGCTCAGCAAGCCGGAAAAGTTTTTGTCGAGGATATTGGTATTCCGGCAGTTTTGTCAGAGAATAGCGCCATAAAACAAAATGCCGTGAGGGCAAATGAAGTGCGCTCTATGCTGATGAAACGTCATCCAGCTGCGCATAAAGGGATGTGTGGGCGAGTTGCTGTCCTTGCCGGCTCTACAGGGCTTACCGGCGCGGCAGTACTTGCTTCTATGTCTGCAATGCGGGCCGGCGCAGGCCTCGTTACATTAGGTGTACCGGAAAGTTTGCATAATATTGTAGAAGTCAAGCTGACTGAGGTTATGACAAAGCCTTTGCCAGAAATAGCCGGCGGTGCTATTGGCGCTAAGGCTGTGCCTACGTTTTGTGAGCTGGCGGCGAAAGCCGATGTAGCAGCTGTAGGTCCAGGACTAGGGCAGGAGGTCGAGACTAGCGAGGCTTTGCGTGAACTTATCGGGATAATCGAGAAGCCGCTCGTTCTGGATGCGGATGCGCTAAATGCCTTAAGCGATATGCCCCAGCTATTAAAAAAGACCAAAGCTTTGGCGGTTATCACACCTCATCCGGGTGAAATGGCCCGGCTGACAGGACTTTCCGTTGAAGAAATCAATAGTGACCGCATGGAAGTCGCGAGAATGTCGGCGAGCGACTGGAACTGTATTGTGGTACTCAAAGGAGCACCGACGGTAGTCGCATTTCCTGATGGAGAAGTATATATTAATACGACCGGCAATGCCGGTATGGCGACAGGCGGAGCGGGTGACGTGCTCACAGGCATTATCGCTGCTTTTATTGCACAAGGTTTATCAAGCCATGATGCAGCAGTTGCGGGGGTATATGTACACGGACTGGCTGGAGATATTGCGGCCAAGACCGGTACAATCGGCCGCGTTGCCGGCGATATTGCGGCAGCACTGCCCGCAGCAATTTATGGCCTGCAAAGTGTCTAGTGTCTAGTATGTTTCGGAATTAATTGGTATATAATATAGTGTAGAATAAAATTGACATTCTTATATAAAGAAATATATAATTAAACTATATTTATGTGTATTCACGGGGGTGAAGGTGTGGCCGAACTGAAACGTATCATGATTAGTATTCCCAATAGCCTGCTACAGGAAGTTGACGGCATTATCGCCATGGAAAAGCTAAGCCGCAGTCAATTTGTCCGAGAAGCTATGCGGTTATATATTGAAGATCGCAAGCGCAAGGCAATACGGGATATTATGCGCAAGGGCTATCAAGAAATGGCGGTCATCAATTTGTCACTCGCCGA
This sequence comes from Pelosinus sp., assembly GCA_021372375.1. Taxonomy (GTDB): domain Bacteria; phylum Bacillota; class Negativicutes; order Propionisporales; family Propionisporaceae; genus JAJFUN01. The sequence continues at coordinate 14,143 of JAJFUN010000120.1, forward strand.
GGAAGGCTTATTTGCTGATGCCGATGTTTTTGAAATGCCTACCTTATTGGCGGCGGAGCGTGAATGAATTATGATAGTAAAGCGTGGCGACGTTTATTATGCTAATTTGAGTCCGGTGGTAGGCTCTGAGCAGGGCGGACATCGGCCGGTGTTAGTCATTCAAAATGATGTAGGGAATAAGTATAGTCCTACGGTTATTGTCGCGGCTATTACTTCACAAATATCTAAAGCCAAGCTGCCGACGCATGTGGAAGTGAATGCTAAGCAGCATAATTTAGAAAAGGATTCGGTTATTTTACTCGAACAAATGCGGACAATTGATAAACGCCGGTTAAAAGAAAAGATTACTCATCTTTCCGAGGAGTTTATGAATGATATCGACGAAGCCATACGGGTCAGTTTGGGTCTGATTCAAATATAAACGCGGTTTAGCTTGTGAAAAATGGGCGGGGTACTGCCTGTTTTTAATTTCTAGCTACGAAAGTATAATATTTGGCGCGGGGCTTTTAGCTCAGGGCTCTTAGCTTTAAAACCAAGTGCTCCGTGCCACGCGCTCTGTACCGCTTGTTAGCAAAATTATTTTGTGCGTTAAATATAGTCATAGTTTGTTTTTCTATAATTCACCCAATATTACTTGCTTTTTGGTAGTAAAAAGCAAGTGTTTTATTTATGTCCAAAGGTTGGAGGTACATATGGATTTTTTTAGTAAGAGATATGTCAGAATAGTGGCTATACTGTTGTTTGTCGTATTACTGGCAGGCTGTGGCCTGAAAAAGACAGAAGGGGGGGCAACGCAGAATATAGCGACGCAGGGCAAAAACCTGTCCGTAGAGGTACTTGATATCGGGCAGGGGGATGCAATTTTGATTCGCACGGCCGGTCAGAATGTATTAGTGGATTCAGGCGATATTCCCATGAAGGAAAAATTAGTGGCCTATTTAAAAAAAGCCGGCATTAAGACAATTGATAAAGTCATTATTACGCATCCGCATGCGGATCATTTAGGTGGAATGGCAGCTGTATTTGATAATTTTGAAGTAAAGGCCGTCTATGATAGTGGACAAACGACGACTACTGCTACCTACAAAAAATATTTGGCGACAATAAAAAAGAAAAGTATTCCTTTTAATGTAGTAAGTCCCGGCGAACAAGTAGACTTAGGCGATGTGGTAAGTTTAAAGTTTTTGGCGCCGCAGAAACCATTATTTAGCGGCGGTAAAGATGATTTAAATAATAATTCTATTGTCGCCAAATTGGTATACGGCAATTTTAGCATGCTGCTTACAGGCGATGCCGAGCAGGAGGCTGAGGCGCGGATACTTAAGGAATATGGAGGAGAACTCAAAAGTACGGTGCTGAAAAGCGGACATCATGGCAGTAATACTGCTTCTTCAGAGCCCTTCTTACAAGCAGTGTCGCCGGAAGTGGTAGTTATTTCAGTCGGTGAAAATAATGATTATCATCATCCGCATCCTTCGACCATAAAAAAATATCAAAATGCCAAATTGAAAATTTACCGGACAGATCAAAATGGAACGGTTACTATTACTAGTAATGGGCAAGGATATACCATCAACAAGGAGAAGTAAATATGCGCATTCAGGCTGTGATTGATCGGTTAGAACAGGATAAGGCCGTTATTTTGTTAGGCGAGGAAGAACAGCAGATTGTATGGCCGCTTAGTAAGCTGCCGCCAGGCGTAAGCGCAGGACAAGTACTGCAAATTGATGTTGTTATTGATGAAGCCGCTACTAAACAGGCTGAAGCTGAGTCCAAGGCCTTATTGCAGGAGATTATAGAAAGACAGGCTAAATAAAAATTAGCCTGTCTTTTCTATATAAATTAATGTTTTTTGCCTATAAATGCAATTTGAGACAAATGTCCTGCAGGATTTTTGCTTTGCAGCGCGAATTTTTACAAAGCATGTCGTAACCTATGGAGGTGGTGTTGTTGCGACGAATCTGTTGTTTAGTATTGTTTTTAATGCTGTTTGCACAGCAGGCGCTATTTGCTGGGGGAGCTGAGGCTGCCAGTAAAGCGCAAATTACCAATGTGCGCTATGCGCTGCGCGATGGCGGTGCTACCTTGCGAGTGGTATTTGATGCTACAGGACCGCTGGATTTGGATGCAACTTTAAAAGGGAATCCGACGCCGCGGCTGTTACTGGATATCAAAGGGGTCATTAGTGGCAGTGTAAGAAATACGCTTACGTTTAATGGACAAATTATCAACCGGATTTCACTCAATAATATAGATAGTAATAATGGCCGGATTGTGATTGAACTGCCGGGAATGATTAGTGAAAACGATTACAAACTATTTACGCTGCCGGCTAATCCGCAAGCAAATTTGCCTTATCGGGTAGTCCTTGATATCAAAAAGGCGTCCGCGCCTGCTCCGGCTATTCCGGCCATTCCGGTATATAAATTTACCCAAGGCTTACAAAATAAGATAATAGCACTTGATCCGGGACATGGAGGCAGTGATCCAGGGGCAATCGGCGTAAATGGTACGCAAGAGAAGACTGTCACATTGGCTATTGCTAAAAACGTAAAAACCTTGCTGGAGAAGGCAGGGGCTAAAGTAGTAATGACCAGAATGGATGATCGTGATGTATGTGCACCTAATGCCAGCGCAGTAGATGAACTGGAAGCTAGGGTGCAAGTTGCCAATGCAGGCAAGGCGGATATTTTTGTCAGCATCCATATTAATTCTTTTAGTAACCGCTCAGTTGGCGGGGCAGCTAGTTATTATAATCAAAAAACGCCGTATGACTCTATTTTGGCTAGCAGTTTGCAAGATGCGGTGGTTAATGTCAGCAGCTTTAGTGATCGCGGCATAAATGCGGCTCGTTTTTATGTAATGACACACAGTGTTATGCCAGCTAGCTTAATTGAGCTTGGATTTATTTCCAATCCAAATGAAGAAAGACAGCTGAATTCATCGCAATTTCAGCAGCAATTAGCCCAGGGCATTGTAAATGGCATGGAGAACTTTTTTGCTCAGGCTGCTAGTGCAGGAGGTGGGCAGTGATGACGAAATTTATACATAAAATGCTGCTGCTGCTGGTAATGCTAACAGTATCCTTAATGGTTAATGGCTGTGCCGCTAATACCAATGTATCGGCTCCTCCTTCGGACAATCAAAATAATCAAATAACCCAAAACAGCACAGCTCAGTCCAAAAATCCCGGGGCTATAGAGCCTGGGGCAGCAGGTAAAAAGGCGGGTGCAGAAACGACAAAAATAACAATATACCATGCTGCGGCGGATGCTCTTTACCTTGTACCGGAAGTGCATGTTGTGCCAAGACAATCGGCAAATGCCGAGAAGGCGTTAGAACTGTTATTAGCAGGAACTCAGAGCAGGGATTTGGTTGCTGTCATGCCGCAAGGTACGAAACTGCGCGGGGTAACAATAAAGAATCATATTGCCTATGCTGATTTTAGTGAGGCATTAGTCAAGAATCATGGTGGCGGTTCTCAAACAGAACTGTTAATTGTCGGGGCAATTGTTAATACTTTGACAGAGTTTCCGGATATTCAGAAAGTGCAAATCCTCGTAGATGGCAAGAAAATAGACACTATTTCTGGACATCTGGATAGCGGCGAGCCGTTTAGCCGCTTTGAAAGGCTGATTAAAAAAGGTACATGATTGGCAGACACTAGCTGGCTAATTGCTAACTAGTGTTTTTTCTGCATATTATGGATAATATATTATGGACTGTACAGATTATGGCAGAAAGTGATATTATAAGTCAGAGAAACAATATTATATGGTGGTGTTTTGGCAGATGGATGAAGCACTAAAGGAAATCGGGGAATTTGGGTTGATTGACCGGATAAAAGAAGATACTATAAATGATGCCGCAACCGTAGTGCAGGGAATTGGCGATGATGCGGCGATACTCTTGCCTACAATACGCCATTTGCAATTGCTCTCAACAGATATGTTAGTAGAAAATGTACATTTTGATCTTACAACAACTACGCCGTGGCAATTAGGCTATAAGGCTATTGCCGTTAATATTAGTGATATTGCGGCTATGGGGGGGATACCACGGCATATTGTCATTTCGCTGGCCCTGCCTAAAGATTTTGGCTTTGATTTTGTGGATAATTTGTATCAGGGCATGAAGGAAATATGCCGTGAGTTCAAGGTGAATATTGTCGGTGGTGATACCGTTTCAAGTCCGCATGGGTTAATTATTAATGTGGCGGTAGTGGGAGAAGTTGAACCAGCATGTCTCACCAAACGGTCTGGGGCAAGGCCTGGGGATATTGTCGCGGTAACCGGCTTTCTTGGAAATTCAGGCGGCGGCTTGGCGGTCTTAAGCCAAGCGGACTGGGAAGAACAAGGCTTTGCCTGGTCACTTGTAACCAGGCATTTAACGCCGCGGCCGCAGGTGCAGGCAGGGCAGGCTTTAGCACGCATTGGTGTCTCCAGTATGAATGATATAAGTGACGGTTTGTCTAGTGAAGCCAATGAGCTTGCGGCAGCCAGTAAGGTAGGAATACGGCTGTATAAGAAAGCTATTCCGCTGTCTGAGGATTTATTGCGGGCGGCGGATTGGCTGGGAAAATCCGCTTTGGATTATGCCTTATACGGCGGAGAAGATTATCAGCTGATTTTTACCGTGAGTCCCGAAAAAGTTGGTAGATTAAATAAAGCCAATCTTGGGGTTTGTTTTTCAAATATTGGTGAAGTAATTGAGGGGTCTGGCGTGGTATTAGTAGACGCTGACGGTGCGGAAGAAAAACTCGAACCAAAGGGTTACAATCATTTTCGCTAAAGTCTTGGCATAAGGAGTGTAATACATGCTAGTATATAAAACACAATCGCCGGCAGAAACATTTCTATTTGGTCAGAAAATTGCCGGGCTTTTAACCGCTGGCGATGTACTTTGTTTAGCCGGTGATTTGGGAGCCGGCAAGACCCTGTTTACCCAAGGTTTAGCTCAAGGCATGGGATTCAGGGAGGACGTAACAAGTCCTACTTTTGCTATTATGAATGTGTATGAAGCTAAAATTCCAATTTATCATTTTGATTTGTATCGTCTGGATTACGCTGAGCAGCTTTATGATATTGGTTTTGAAGAATACACTGGTAGAAATTCGTCAGGTATGGCTGTTATTGAATGGCCGGATAAATTTCCTGAGGCTTTGCCTGATGAAAATCTTTGGATTGAAATTACGTCTGGTCAGTATACCGAGGAACGCTTGCTGCGGATAAAGCCTAATGGTGAATATTATCAAAAACTATGTGAGGAGTTGAAGGTTATTGCTGATACTTGCTTTAGATACAGCGACCCTAGTCTCTAGTGTTGCTTTGGTAGAAGATAACAAATTAATAGCGGAACTTACCCTGCAAACCAAAAAGAATCATTCTGAACTTTTGATGCCCAATATTAAAGAACTTTTATCAATTGCTGAAAAATCACGAACTGATCTTACGGCAATTGCGGTAAGTATCGGGCCGGGTTCTTTTACCGGTCTGCGCATTGGCCTTGCGACAGCCAAGGCTCTGGCCTATGCTCTCAGTATTCCAATTATCGGAATACCTACGCTTACGGCTCAGGCGTTTGCTTGTCCTGTACCGGGAGCAGTCTACTCACCGCTCTTGGATGCACAAAAAGGAAATGTATATCAGGCGCTGTTTGTTTGGCAGGGTGGTGAACTTATCGAGCTGGAGCCGGCTACTGTGGTCAGCTTTGCCGCAGCACTAGACAAACTTGCTAAGCTTAATCAGCCAGCAGTCGTTTTGGGCGAAGGGGCTATTATACATGCACAAGAAATTATAAATTATGGCGGTAATGTGTTTTTAGCGCCGCCGCATGTGGTTATCGCGCGGGCCGGCTGTGTTGGCCTATGTGCCTATGAACTTCTGGGAAAGGGCAAACATGACGACTTATTCTTGCTTGAGCCGCTATACATTAGGCGGTCTGAAGCGGAAGAATTGTGGGAAAAACGTCATCCGGGCTGCCTATGAGTGAATTTTTGTTTCGGCGGATGATGAGCCTTGATATTGAAGGCGTTTTGGCCGTTGAAGTTGCTTCCTTTACGACGCCTTGGTCCAGGGAGGCATTTGAGGCGGAGATACATGATAATGAATTAACATATTATTTAGTGGTAATTGATACAGAAAAGAAACAAGTGATAGGTTATGCGGGTATGTGGATTATTGTGGATGAGGCGCATGTAACTAATATTGCCATATTACCCGATTATCAGGGCCAAGGCCTTGGGGAGAAACTTTTAAAAAGTTTAATGGCTAAGGCAAAGGAGCGCGGCGCAAACAGCATGACCCTTGAAGTGAGAAGATCTAATAGTGCAGCACGGGGCCTCTATGCTAAACTTGGGTTTACGCAGCGCGGTGTACGTCCTGGATATTATACAGAGACGCATGAAGATGCGCTTATTATGTGGTGTGACACGTTATAGTCAATAAAAAAGAGCCACTAAAAGTGGCTAATGAAGGGTGATTGTGTAAATAGCATATGTCACGCGCGGGCAAAAGGTTACTGTGAGGTTAATGGTTATACATAGTAAAAAATTAGTTTGCAATACTATATAAATAAAACACTTGCGTGTTAAAAATACATGAGAAAAAGGCGGCAAAGCCGCCTTAGAAACTACTGGAGAGAGGATTCATATTGCTGAATCATTTTCTTAACCATTTGTCCGCCTACGCGACCGCAGTCCGCAGAAGTCATTGTAGCCCAGCCGTTTGAGCGAACGCGCTCGGCAATACCTAACTCGGAAGCTACTTCTAATTTCATGCGATCAAGTGCATTTTCCGCAGCCGGATTGACAGGTCTATTCGAGCGTGCCATAATATTTTCCCTCCTTTCGTGGACGGAGTTTGTTTGCCCATTAATAATTTGCCACACTTTGATTAAATACATACATGCAAATAATAGTAGGAAAAATGGAGGCTTTTGCCTTGAAAAAAACAATAAATAAAAAAGCTGCGATAATACTCGCACTAGAAACCAGCTGTGACGAAACTTCAGCCGCAGTTATTGTTGGCGGCCGAAAAATACTATCAAACATTATTTCTTCCCAAATACCGCTGCATCGAAAATTCGGCGGCGTCGTACCGGAAATTGCCTCGCGCAAACATATTGAAAATGTAATTCCGGTTGTGGATGAGGCCTTGAAAAGCGCCGGCGTAACGCTCCTTGATATTGATGCAATTGGCGTAACTTATGGACCTGGTCTCGTTGGCGCGCTGCTTGTTGGCGTAGCTGCAGCCAAAGCCTTGGCGTTTGCCGCCGATGTACCGCTGATTGGCGTCAATCATTTAGAAGGGCACATGTTTGCTAATTTTCTAGCACAGCCTGAGCTGGAGCCGCCCTTTGCCGCCTTGGTGGTATCAGGCGGACATACTTCCCTAATTCATGTAAAGGATTATAATGATTTTGCCTTATTAGGACAGACGCGGGATGATGCGGCAGGCGAAGCATTTGATAAAATTGCCCGTGTCATGGGACTTCCCTATCCTGGGGGACCGGAGATTGACAAACTAGCTAAAAGTGGCAATAAAGAGGCTATTGAATTTCCGCGTGCTTTAGCCGTGCAGGGCAGTTTTGAATTTAGCTTTAGCGGCCTTAAATCTGCGGTACTAAATTATTTAAATAGTGCCAAGCTGCGCGGTGAAACAGTGAACAACGCGGATGTGGCGGCAAGCTTTCAAAAAGCGGTCACCGATGTCTTGACAAACAAAGCACTGGACGCAACTGAGTTTTGTCAGGTAAAGCAGCTGGTACTAGCTGGAGGGGTTGCTGCTAACAGCGCCTTAAAGGCAGCTCTCGCCGCAGAATGCAGTAAAAAGGGAATCAAACTATTTTATCCTGAGCCGGTATTATGTACAGATAATGCGGCGATGATTGGCTGCCGAGCCTATTATCAATATATGGCCGGCAAGGTATCTGATCTCTACTTAAATGCTGTACCGTCTGTGAAATTGGGCAGTTCATTTTAAATAAGCTGAAAAAGTTGGCCCAAATAGCATTTTAAAAAGGATTTTTGCATAACTTGTTGAATATATATTACTTTAAACTTTACTAATAATTCTAAGAGGTAGCTTATGGGTGTTGCAAAAGATATATGCAGAAAAATAACAACGCTGACTTCAATGCAAATTGAACAGCTTGATTATATTGCCGATAGTCTGGAACTAGGTGCTGATTTGGCGCATGCGCAGGCTACCATTTATGCCAAAACGCAAAGCGATGGTTTTTTGGTGATTGTCGCACAAGCAAGACCTAATACTACCTTTGTACATCGTAAAAGCAGTTTGCTGGGCGCAACTGTACATATGTCTGAAGAACCGTTAATCAGTCGAACTTTAGAGGAAGGGGAATGTATTTTCGGCCAGCGTGAATGGGCTTTAGGCATGTTGCTGGCCATGCGAACATATCCTATCTACGACAGATGCGGTAAAATTATTGCTGCCGTTAGTTTTGAATCCAGTTCGGAAGAGGCTAATGGTGAGGGCTATGCCATTTTAGGGGAAACGGCCAATATGCTGCTGGCGGCTGCTCCCTTTATGGAAAATCGGCATCATGTGCTGAGGCCGCTATCGACAAGTGATGGTATTGTTATTGTTGATGATGCGGGGCAGATTTTATTTGCCAATGCTGCGGCTGCCAGCATTTATAAGATTTGGGGCGCAGGCAGCATTATCGGCCGCCATATTTATGAGCGGCAGGTTAATATGCGCCTAGTGCAGCAAGCTATCAAATTGTGTAAGCCCTGTGAAGATGAGGTCGAAGCAGGCAATATGATTTTAGTGCAAAGGGCTATTCCAATTTGTGCCGGCCATCAGGTACAGCGTGTTGTTGTCATTGTGGCGGATGTCACCGAAATTAAGAAAAAAGAAAAAGAACTCCTGATTAAATCAGCTGTTATTCAGGAAATTCACCATCGGGTGAAAAATAATTTGCAGACCATTGCTAGTCTCCTAAGGCTCCAGTCGCGGCGGACCAAGTCTCAGGAAGTCAAGGCCGCCCTTAGGGAAAGTGTCAATCGAATACTCAGTATTTCGGTGGTGCATGAATTTTTATCACAGCAGGATGCGGAATTTATTGATGTAGCTGAAGTGGCCAAAAATATTTTAGATATGGTTATTCAAAATATGCTGGAACCGGATTTTAATCTGCAGACAGTATTTAATGGACATACCGTCATTTTGCCTTCAGAAAAGGCCAGCAGTTTAGCTTTGGTAATTAATGAGCTAATCCAAAATTCAATTGAACATGGCTTTGTCGGGCGGCATGAAGGTGTTGTCGGTGTAGATATTGATACCTTGCCTGATGGCTATAAGGTCGAGATTTATGATAATGGCATTGGCATACCGCCTGATTTTACCCCACAGGCATCGTCAAGTTTAGGCCTGCAGATTGTGCGGACTTTGATTGAAAGCGATTTGGGCGGAACATTTAAGCTATATGCAAATAATGGTACACATGCGAGTATTACCATTCCCCGTTATGAGGAGGTAGACAAATAACTATGGAATCTTTAAAAATTGTAATTGCCGATAATGAATCCATCATCCGAATGGATTTGCGTGAAATTCTAGAAGAGGCTGGTCATACTGTGATTGCTGAAGCTGCTGACGGGGTAAAGGCCGTAGAACTTACCCGCAAATATCATCCGGACTTGGTGATTATGGATATCAAGATGCCGGAAATGGATGGTATTACCGCAGCCAAGATTATTTCTAACGAAAAGGTGTCGCCTGTACTCTTACTGACAGCTTTCAGTCAAAAAGAAATTGTGGAGAAAGCTAAGGATTCGGGGGTACTTGCGTATTTAGTTAAACCGGTAAAAGAAGTAAATTTATTTCCGGCCATGGAAATTGCCTTATCGCGTTTTCAGGAGTTTAAGGAATTAGAGCAGGAACTGGAAGATGTAAAAAATTCACTGGAATCGCGTAAAATACTTGACAGGGCCAAAGGAATTTTGATGGATGCCTATAATCTGACAGAAAGTGAAGCCTATCGCCGAATTCAGCAATATAGTATGAGCAAAAGGAAATCCATCAGGGAGGTAGCCGAAGCCATTATTGATTCTGCTACGAAAAAACGCTAAATCATAATTTTTAGGAACCACCGTGAAGCATTTCACGGTGGTTTGTTTAGTATAGGTATAAAAAATATATATTAGGTAATAAATACCATATGGGCAAAAAAATATTAGAATATTTTTATAAAAATGATATTTTTTACAGTAAAACCCTTGATTTTTATTGCTAAATTATATATCATAATAATGGAATTAGCACTCGAACTTAGTGAGTGCTAACAAAACAAATCAAAATAATTATTTACAAGTGATAAAGGGAGGTTATTTTCATGATTAAGCCGTTGGGTGACAGAGTAGTTGTAAAAGCATTGGAAAGAGAAGAAGTTACTAAAAGTGGTATCGTACTGCCTGACACGGTAAAAGAAAAACCGTCGGAAGGTAAAGTGGTTGCTGTAGGCACAGGCAAAATACTAGAAAATGGTACGCGTGTGGCTTTAGATGTTAAAGAAGGCGACAAAATTATTTTCTCTAAATACGGCGGTACTGAAGTTAAGTTTGACGGGCAAGATTACCTCATTCTTAGCGAAAGAGATATCTTGGCAATCGTTGAATAATTCCAGTAAAAATATAAATGTAAATAAATAGGGAGGCTACATAAATGGCTAAACAGATTTTATTTGATGAAGAAGCGCGCCGTGCGCTGGAAAAAGGCGTAAACGCCCTGGCAAACGCAGTAAAAGTAACACTTGGACCTAAAGGTCGCAATGTCGTGCTTGATAAAAAATTTGGTGCTCCGACGATCACTAATGATGGTGTAACAATTGCCCGTGATATTGATCTTGAAGATCCGTTTGAAAATATGGGGGCACAGCTTGTTAAAGAAGTTGCTACTAAGACTAACGACGTAGCAGGCGATGGTACTACAACTGCAACTCTTCTTGCTCAGGCTATGATTCGTGAAGGCATGCGCAATGTAGCAGCAGGCGCTAACCCGATGATTCTTAAAAAGGGCATTCAGCAGGCTGTTGCTGCTTTGGTTGAAGAAATTAAGAAAAATGCGGTAAAGGTAGAAACAAAAGACGCAATCGCTCAGGTTGCTTCCATTTCCGCTGCTGACGAAGAAATCGGCACACTGATTGCTGAAGCTATGGAAAAAGTAGGTAAAGACGGTGTTATCACTGTTGAAGAATCCAAAACTATGGGGACAGACCTTGATGTAGTAGAAGGTATGCAATTTGACCGCGGCTACATTTCTCCTTACATGGTTACTGACACTGACAAGATGGAAGCCGTAATCAACGATCCTTATATTTTGATTACTGACCGCAAAATCGGTGCAATTGCTGACCTATTGCCGGTGCTTGAAAAAGTAGTACAACAAGGCAAAGAGCTTCTCATTATTGCTGAAGACGTTGAAGGCGAAGCACTGGCAACACTTGTTGTCAACAAACTGCGCGGTACCTTTAAAGCAGTAGCCGTAAAAGCGCCTGGCTTTGGTGACCGTCGTAAAGCTATGCTGGAAGACATCGCCATCCTCACCGGTGGTCAAGTTATTACCGAAGAACTGGGCCGCAAACTTGACAGTGTGGAACTTTCTGACCTTGGTCGTGCGCGTCAGGTGCGTGTATCCAAAGAAGAAACTACTGTTGTTGACGGCGAAGGCTCCAAAGAAGATATTAAAGCTCGCGTTAGTCAAATCAAAAAACAAGTCGAAGAAACTACTTCTGATTTTGATAAAGAAAAACTGCAGGAACGTTTGGCTAAACTTTCCGGCGGCGTAGCTGTAATCCAAGTAGGTGCTGCTACCGAAGTAGAATTGAAAGAAAAGAAACTGCGTATTGAAGATGCACTCAATGCAACCCGTGCAGCTGTTGAAGAAGGTATTGTCGCCGGCGGCGGTACTACTTTCATCGATATTCAGCCTGTACTTGCTAACCTCAAACTTACTGGCGACGAAAAAACCGGTATGGAACTGGTAAAACGTGCCATTGAAGAACCTGTTCGTCAAATCGCCAACAATGCTGGTCTTGAAGGCTCGGTTGTTGTGGAAAACGTTAAAAAAGCAGGCAAGGGCATTGGCTTTAACGCTCTTTCCGAAGAATATATTGACATGATTAAAGCAGGTATCGTGGATCCGGCAAAAGTAACCCGCAGCGCGCTGCAAAATGCAGCAAGCATTGCGTCCATGGTTCTTACTAGT
>JAJFUN010000121.1 GCA_021372375.1 Pelosinus sp.
GCGCCACCCCTCTCTAGAGGGGAATTTTAAACTTCCTGATATCTAAATAAAGAAGTCACAAAGTAGGTCTTTGCTACTTGTGACTTCTGGTAATTACTATTTACTCAGCTATTCTAAAATCCGCTTGCGCCAATTTTAAAACAGCCTCATACAAGACCTCTGTACCGGCGGCAATATCCTTGATATCTGCATACTCAGCCGGATTATGGCTAATACCTTGCCGGCACGGAATAAACAGCATGCCTGTTGGCACATGGCTGGCAAAATGCATGGCATCATGCCCGGCGCCACTTGGCATTACTATACTGGAATAATTAAGTTTTTGACATAGCCCGCTTAATAATTCAGCGAGATTCTTAGAAAGCGCTACAGGCTGCTCATCTGTCAAAGTAACAAGCTCAAAACCTACTTTACGGCGCATAGCAATGGCATTAAGACCAGACCTAAAAGCTTCAATTACCCGCCCTTTACTTTCTAAACAAATACCGCGAATATCTACCCCCAGCTCAACCTTACCAGGAATTACATTCATTACACCAGGTTCGGCCTTAATTATGCCAGTTGTTCCCACAGTGCCATAGCTCGCCTCATCGCCAGCTAATTTTTCAACTAATAAGACTACTTCAGCGGCTGCAGCCAGTGCGTCTAGGCGCATATTCATCGGCGTTGCCCCTGAATGATCGGCCTCACCATTCATCACTACCCGAAAACGAGATGGCGCCGCAATGGCCTCTACCACCCCAAGCTTGACTTGTTTAGTCTCCAAAACCTTCCCCTGCTCAATATGAAGTTCGAGAAAACACTTAATAGACGGTTGCTGTCCATCCCCAATTTTCTCAGGAAAAAGGCCTCTTTCCTGCAAAGCTTCCGCTAAAGAAATGCCCTGTTTATCTTGATAGCTTTTAAGCTGAGCCGGAGATAGCTTACCCCAAAAAGCTTTGCTCCCCAGCGTAGCTACGCCAAACCGACTGGATTCCTCTGCCATAAAGACAGCCACTTCAATCGGATGGCTGTTTTCTATTTTTTCCTCATGAATGCATCGTAGTACTTCAATGGCGCTAAGCACCCCTGTTACTCCATCAAAATTGCCGCCCTGGGGTACACTATCCATATGCGAGCCCAGCATAACAACTGATGACTCAGGATTTAACCCTTCCCTGCGGCCAAAAATATTACCGAATGCATCTGCTATAACACCAAGCCCGGCTTCCTCCATAAGCTTAATTATCAAAGTGCGCGCCTGCCAATCTTCATCACTAAACGCCAGCCGGGTAATCCCAGCACCTTTAGCGCCTATTTTAGCAATGCTCTGGAAATTTTCTACTAAACGCTTACTACAAACCATATTTTCACCTTACCTTAATCAAGTTCGACGCCTTTGTTTTCCGCACTAAGAAGAATACATTAACATGCCTCGTTAGTATTTAGCCTAAGAGTATACCCTGTTTTACTATTTATGCCGTATGACTCGACAACAAGCCTGCCTAAGTCTATAATGCTATTAGATGATCGTATTGCCTTTTTACATAAACGTATCATCATTTTAATGAATTGACTTCTTATGAGGTGATATAATGCATAATCCCCAGAAAATTTTACGTATCTTAACATGGGCTATATTATTAATACTAGGCTTTTCTTTATATCTGCTTCGGCCAGCCTGGCTGCATTCTTTAACAGCTCTCTTGGTTAAAGGTGATATTGCCAGCATTATTGAATATATTCGCTCGTTTGGCCCTAATGCAATGCTGATTAGCTTTTTGATTGTGGTGGCAATCAATGCCGTAGCTGTTTTGCCCAATATCTTTGTACTAGCAGCTAACGGCATCATCTTTGGGGTTTTTGAAGGTACACTAATTTCCTGGCTTGGCGAAAGCGTCGGCGTAACTATTAGTTTCTTTTTGATGCGTTATCTGCTCAGAGACTATGCCCACGCTGTTGTTTCGAAGAGTCAGGGCTTAAAATCCATAGATGAAATGAGCAGCAAAAACGGTTTTTGGATTATGACTATTGCAAGAACCATCCCGTTTGTGCCATCAGGCCTTATTACCGCGCTAGGCGCCCTCAGCAGCATTGGTATCAAGGATTATATTCTGGCAACGCTTATCGGCAAATTTCCCTCTGCTTTGATTGAAGTAATGATGGGGCATGACCTAGCTTCTTATCGCGAACACGAAATGAGGCTGATGATATTAATCCTCATTTCGGCGGCAGGGTACTGGTTATTTTTACGGTATAAGAAACGGCAGACAAATTGAATGTAAGGACAAAGGTAAACGGGGCTGTCGCATTAGCAATAATGCGACAGCCCCGTTTTGCTCAAGAAGAAACCTTTTCACATAGCAAACGTTTGCGCAGCCCTTCTTCTATTTTTACTAGCAGCGGCATCTTAGCTAATGAAAAGACCACCAGCGCAAGCCAAATAAAGGAAAATGCCACCACATGAACCTGCGTAAAGTTCTCATGATAGAGAAAGATACCTAAGAGCAGCGTAATTGTCGGCGAAAAATATTGAACAAAGCCTAGCACCGTAAGTGATAACCGGCTGGCACCCCTGGCAAAAAGCAATAACGGAATAGCAGTAACTGCCCCGGCTCCCATCAAAAAACAGGTAGTACTATCAAAAGAAAAGGAAAATGCACTCATGCCCGCTTGACCTAAATAAATTACATACAAAGCTGCCATCGGCATAGCCAGCAGGGTTTCCAAGGTTACGCTAGTCATCGCGCTAATATTTATCTGTTTTTTGCATAAACCATATAGGCCAAAAGTAAGTGCCAATGATAAGGATACCCAGGGTATGCTGCCAAAATGCACGGCCATATACAGCACACCCATTCCCGCCAGCAAAACTGAAACCATTTGCCAGAAGGACAATTTTTCTTTGAGCACGATAATACCAAGCAGCACAGTAATAAGCGGATTTATATAATAGCCTAAGCTTGTCTCCACAATACGGCTGGCATTAACAGCCCAAATAAAAATGAACCAGTTTGCACTAATTAGACATGTTGCTGCAAGTATCCCTGCCAGCTTTTTACGAGAAGCAAGGACTTCACTAACTTCAGCAAGAAAATGTTCTTTCTGCTTAAGCACCAAGATCACCAATACCATAAAGACAAAAGACCAAATAATTCGATGCGCCAAAATTTCACTTGCGGCTACAAAGGAAACAATTTTCCAATAGATAGGCAGTATTCCCCATAATATATAGGCGCCCGCCGCCGAGATTATACCGGAAAACGTAGTAGTTTTATTCATACAACATCCTTCTTATTTTTAATTATAGTATTTTTTATTGTAGTCCTTTTGCCATAGATAGGCAAGGCCAAATATTTCCTGCTGTCATGCATTTAGCTAATCCAGAATAAAAATCAAATGGGGGGTGTTCACTTGACTCAAATAAAGCTACCCAGCCATGTCCTTGATTTTCATTGCGGGATGTGCGGCCAGTGCTGCTCAGACAAGTGGAGCATTGCGGTTGATGCTGCTTCCTATCATAAACTGCAGCAAAAACTTGCAGCACTTGGCCGCCAAGATGAGCTGCAGGATAAATTTTTATTTCCAGACCGTAAACCGCGTATTCAATTTCTGGCTAACGGCAAATGTCCTTACTTAAACCAGGATAATCTATGCCGAATACAGCTCGAACTAGGCGCTTGCTATTTGCTTGACATTTGTAAAGTATTTCCTCGTCGCATTTTTGCTTCACCTGAAGCCTTGGAGTTTTCTTTAGCTTTAACCTGCCACGCAGCAATAAACACGCTGCAGCATCAGCCAATCCAGATCCTCGAAACCAATTACCCCATTCAGAGCAAAGAAAATATCTCCTTTTCTTTTATCGAGCCAAACTATATTACACCGTATTTCCCCGCTAAGTATATCGCAGCAGAGCTTTCCTACCATGAGCTGGAAAAAAGTTTTATCGAAATACTGCAAGACCACCGCTATTCAATCAACCGCCGTCTGGTCCTTTTAGGGCAAGAACTACTGTTACTGCTTGCCGGTAAAAAAATGTGCGAGATCAGCCGACTACCACTTGAAACCGCACCAGATTTACCACGTCATTTAAAACATTTGTATTTTTTATCAAATGTCTTTAGGAAAAGGTTCACTTCCATAAATATGTCCCAGCATTTGCAAAAGATCCTGCTGAGTTTAGCACCAGAGGAAAGCGGCATACCGCTTACTAAGCTAAGCCCGCCAAGTCCCCTTGATTATCAAAAAATGCTTAGTGACTACTATACACCGGCAGGTTCGGAAATTTCTCTGGTACTCGAAAATTACTTAGTGAATTTCCTGCTAAACAAGACATTTTACCTGCAGCCGCTGCACCTGGCATATTATCGCATGACCTTTACCTATGCCGCTGTTATAGCCTTTAGTATAGGACATTGCCTAATAAAAAAGCAGCCATTAAATAGCCCCATAGTACTGCAGGCAATCTATGATGTCGAGAATATTTTCTTTAATAGTTGCTTTTATCCTCGTGCGGCAAACTACCAAGCCGGACAAACGCCTCTCCAGATTATAGATAATGGCATGGCGCTGGCCAATATATAATGCCGCACCGTAATGAAAGAGGTGTATCAAATAGGTTTTCCCTATTTTGATACACCTCTTTACTTTTGTAGTAATTAACCTTTACTGTTTTTAGAGTTACTGTTTTTAGAGTTTTTGCTATTTGAACCAGTTCCGCCTGTACCAGACCCATCCAAGCAGCCATTGCTGGGACCGACAGCAACAATCTTTCCTATATTGATTTTAACAATATCATCTTCATTGAATAATACCGGGAATATAGTAACAAGCTGCCCATCGTTAATTACGGCGGGCTCACAAACTAATTCGACGAAAACAAATTCGTCAACTGTCACTACTACCTGCGGACCAGATTTCCGGCTATCGTCGCCATGCCTGCGGACAACCCCCTGAAAAACAACATTTTCATCTGTTAAGATTGTAACAGGCCCTAAACATTCTGTAAATAAATCAAATTTTTGAGAACTCACACGCTTTTCCTCCTTAAAAATTCATTGAGCTTGCTTGGCATATTATATGCCTGCGTTTTGCAGAAATGCCTTAAATCACCACAGCAATGGTAACAGCAACAGCAAAGTTCTGTGACCCGCCGCTAATGAGACCATTGGCTTCGATATTAGTGAATTTAGGTTCCTGTCTGTCTATTACAGCTAACCCTTTCACTTTAGTTGCCGTTGTAACGCCGGTCATGTCGACCGCCCCTCTGAACACAAATTGCTGCTGATGAAAATGAATAATCCCGTTTGAAGTATCAACAAGTTCACCCGAGCCATCAAAGACCTCTAATGTATCGCCTGTTTCCTTTTTTTCATCATCCTGACGGTTGCCGCCCTCTTTTTGGTCCTCATTTTGAGCCTTTTTACCATGTGGATGCAGGTACTGAAAAAAATGATTTACTGTGATTTCAAAAAAGACACTATCTGTAGAAGGTATAAACTTTGTAAATTCATAATCCCAGCCAATGGAGCTGGTGATTACTTGTGCCATAGGCGGTTTGAATTCCATATACGATTCAGCGGTAAATGTTCTTTTCCCGTCAGCAATAGCTCTTAACTCGGTCGACTTTGTATTTTCCATTGTAGACCTCCTTATAATTTTAAGATAAAGCTGTTAAGCCTATCTGAAACGATTATGTTACATTATATTAGGCCATATGCTTGTTTGTTACTTTTATTTTGCTAAGCAAAATCTTGCTAGCTTAGCTGTTAATGGCTCATTTTTTTGTGTACTTGTTTCTCTGCCGCCACATTTTGCATAGTATAGAAAAAAGCCTCTACTTCTACCCAAAAGTACTGCATCTTCCTGCAGTACAATAAAGGAAGTGATTTCATTGTTCGTAGAGCTAGGCATATTATCAATTAGTTCTATCTCCGGCCTGACCTTATTTAGTTTTATTACCCCTGTTACCAGATGCAGCTTGGAAAAAAGTACAAATATTGCTGCTGAGGCCAAGGAATCCAGCCCGCCGGAGGATTCAAGCCAATGATTACTCTGCAAACAATATTCGCATTAATGATCTTTCTAATAACCGTCTTTTTTCTGCTATGGCGACCTATGAATATAAATGAAGCCATTCCCCCAGCCATTGGTGCAAGCTTGCTATATGCTTTAGGAATTGTCACGCTTGCAGATATCAATTATGTGCTCGGCACAGTGACCGGAGCGTCTATTACCATAATCTCGACTATGGTCATGTCTATTGTCCTAGAAAGTATGGGTTTTTTCCGCTGGGTGGCCTTTAACCTTGTCGCCAAATGCAAAGGGTCAGGAACCCTCTTGTACTGGAATGTTATTTTACTGTGCTTTTTAATGACACTGTTCTTTAACAATGATGGCAGCATTGTAATTACTACACCGATTATTATTGAAATTGTCAGCATTTTAGAACTAAAAGCCCAGCAAAAATTTGCGTATTTATTAAGCGGAGCAATTATTGCCACAGCTTCAAGCGCCCCCATCGGCGTAAGTAATCTGGCTAATTTAATTGCCCTTAAAATTGTCGGTGTAGACTTATTCACCCATACAAAGTATATGTTTGCCCCCTCGATGTTAGGACTTTTTGTAATAAGTATTTTGTTTTTTCTTTATTTCAGAAAAGATATACCAAAACATATCCCCTCTTTTAGCCGAGCATGTGTGAGACTATATGAAACTTGTATAACCAATTGCGAGCTTCGCCCCCCTCACAAAAAGCATGCTCCTCCGCCCCCAAAGCCCCCCCATTCTCAGCCGCCCCCAAAACAGTTTCTCGCTTTCCCCTCTTTTCCTGCAATTAATTGGACTGTTTTTAAAATATATATGGCGATTATCATTATCGGCAGGGCTAGTCTCTTTATTTTATCCTATTACGGCTATTCCATTGAATGGTCTGCCGTCTTATGTGCCTTTTTAATTGTCCTGATTCGCTGGTATACGCAAGGCACAGGCGTCATTGATGTCCTGAAAAAAACGCCCTGGCATGTTTTTGTTTTTGCCTTTAGTATGTATCTGGTAGTGTACGGACTGCACAATGTACATTTTACAACTTTAATCATCGACTTAATTAAAGAGCCTGTCAGTGCTCACCTTTATAACGCCATTTTAATTATGGGCACACTAACAACAGGTATGGCAAGTTTATTTAATAATCATCCCTCACTGATGCTGGCAACTACCATTATTACTAACATGGGGCTTGACATCCAATATATGCAGGTTACTTATCTCGCCATTATTTTAGGCAGTGACATTGGTTCGCTGATCCTGCCTTCTGGTACGCTAGCCTCATTAATCTGGCTGCATATCCTCAAAAATAATAATATTCATATCTCCTGGCGACAATATATTAATGTTACGCTGCGAGTAATTCCCGTGGGGCTGCTTGTAAGTTTAATAAGTCTTTACTTCTGGATAATACTGTTATCATAGAAAAAGGGGCTATCACACTAATTAATTGGTGTAATAGCCCCTTTATTCAAATCCTGCTATTTTTTGGTAGGGGCAATCCCTCTGTGGTTGCCCGCTTAGAGACGGTCTAACGAGAAGAATTTAATCTGCGGTACTTAGAAAAACAAACTTATAAAACAATGCCATTCTTTATACCATAGAAAATCTATTCATATCAGATCGTTTGTACGCGGTCACCACGGAGGGATTTCCCCTATAATGGATAATTATTTTAATTAACGGGAATCTGCTGTCTTTTAATTAGCACCTACAACTTCAAATATCCAGCCACTACTATTAGTGTTAATAAAATGATATTTTCTCCCATTGCGAGTTACAGTACCTTCTTTTTGCGGCTTAGCACCAGAGCCAACGGCAATTATTCCAATATCACGCACTAATTGCTCTGTATCAATTGATGGATCTAACGCTTGAACCATATTTTTTATACAAGCAATATATTCCATCGACATAGAAATTTTGTCTATCGCACGTTCTCCCTTCTCATTTTCATTTCCTTGAAAAATTACTTTTGCTATTAAACCATCACTATTATTAACAGACACAAAATAGTCCAAGGGTTCCTTGAACCGCATCTGCTTGCATTCTTGCAGAAACATTTCTGGATGCATTAATAAATATCCCGCAAATTATAATACCAATAACTATAGAATAAATAAAAAAAACCATTTTACGATTACGTAACCGGGAAGGTCCCCAACGAATTACTAATGTTGGTTTAACCAAGCCCACTAGTAAACAACAAACAGATATAAACAAAATTATAAGAAGAAAAATAGTTTCCTTTTCTAAATATTAAATATCTTCAGCTACGCTTGCATGTCTGCTACTAATATTGGTAAATGGCAATATTTTGCTTGCCTTTTTTGCCACTGTAAAAAATTGAACTTCATTTGAATTATACACAGCTAATATTCTACATATTTCTTTTAAATCCTTTATTTGTATTTTGCGTTTTTTCCTTAAATCAAAAAACAAGACCCATGCTGCTTACTATATAAAACGTATTAAATATTTAGCTCAGAGCTCTTAATTTTCTTAAGAAAAATTTTAACACTACTGAGGGGACGAGGTTCCTGTCCCCTTCAGTGCGTAATCTTATCTGAAGAAACTCCCTCCGGCGCATTGCGCCACCTCCCTCAAAGATGGAGGCTCTTAAATTCAGTCTCCCTCTTCGAGGGGGATGTCGCTTTTAGCGACAGGGGGAGGCTTTTAAAAACATGCTTCGTGCGACAATTCCCTCTTCTATGATTAGTAAGCAACAACCTATCTAGGCGCTATATCCACCTTCTTTAACACCACAAGAGTACCAATTCCCAAGATACAGGTGCAGGCCAGCACCTTATAAAACATAAAAATGCTGATATACTCAAGCAGCACGCCGCCGCCCAAATTGCCGATAATGCCGCCAACGGCAATCGACGCTGCGTGCAGGGTCATGGCCACTGTCTTTACACCCGCTGGCGCAACCCGGTTTAAGTACTCAAGCGACGCAATCAAGAAAAAAGTGTACGTAACGCCTTGCATTAGCTGAATCACCAGTACCGGAATATACCAGGTACAGAAAGAAAGCAAAATATAACGGAGCACAAAGAATAAAAGCCCTAAAATAAAGAGGTTAAGTTCCCCATACTTTTTTAATAATTTGGCCCCATAATAAAAAGCAGGCAGTTCACTTATAGCGACCAAAAACCATACCATACCAAGTTCGGTAGCCTCACCGCCTGTTTTCTCAATAAGTATGGCAATATAGCTGCTGTTGCTGCTGATAGAAATATTAGTAAACACCACAGCCAGTAGCAGCAAAATTACTTTTTTATTAAGGAGCTGCATAATATCGGCAGCATGCACCTTTCTGCGCATACTTGTATCCCTGAAGCTTATGCTTAAAACAAACCCAATTCCCAAGAAACAACTTAGCGAATATACAACGTATGAGCTGTTGATGCCAAAATACTTGACAGTCCAGCCGAGAAATAAGGCAACTAACGCATACCCCAAAGAACCCATCAGACGAATCTTGCCGTACTGCAGGCCGCGATATGCCTTAATGAGTGCATAGCAATAGGCGTCAGCAACAGGCGTCAGCGCACTTTGGAAAACTATTACCAGAAAAATACTGCCCATTACCAGATAAAATCCACTGGCAAACACCAGCGAATATACGGCAAGCGAACACAAAAACATCGTTAGCAGCAAAACCGTTCTTTTATTTGAATATTTATCAGCAATTATCCCCCACAACGGCTGCATAGCAACGCTTGTCAGCGAAACAAGCGCAAAACCAATGCCCATTTCAGTATAGCTAAGCCCCCGTGTTTGAAAATAATACGTTAAAAAAGGATAAAAGCAAGCTAAAATTCCATAAATTGCAATATATGCCCCACTTAATTTCAGTGATAAAAGTCGCTGCTTCATAGTATGTTACCTTCGCTTTGCTAATTTGTATAATTTGTACTAAACAAGAATCATATCATGATAGCAGCAAAAAAAGCAAGGCTAGTTTTCTGCTGCAAACTGAAATAAGTCCGTAACACGATTTCATGTTACAGACTTATTTGTAGTTAATATTGTGCCGTAAATATATACATATTATGTGCTTAGCTGGCTTTATCGCTCTTTTAAATGATGGATATCGTTGATGAGCGCCACACTAGCCCAGTTATCCGCGCTGTATTCAATAACATTTACTGCGGTGTTATCCTGGCGAATCCGCCACACACTTGTCAGCGGAACTTCGAGGGCGGCGCACAAAATAGTCCGGATGGTTGCGCCATGTGATACCACAATTATCGTTTCTTCCGGATGTTTTTTTACTAATTTATCGATAGCCTGTGTGGCCCGCTGCTGCACGGCCTGATAGGTTTCGCCCCCCGGAATCTCTACAGTATCAGGCTGTTTAAAAATTCGTGACATGAGCCCAGGCCACTTTTCATCAATCTCACCGAACGTCATGCCTTCCCACTCACCAAAGGATATTTCCCTGAGCTCCGGCACAATGCTGACCGCTAGATTATGGCGTTTGGCGATCTCTTCCGCGGTCATTTTTGCTCTGCCAAGATCGCTGGCATAGATTGCGGCCACATCTTCACCGAGCAGCCGGGCAGCCAGCAGCCTTGCTTGCTTCAGCCCTGTTTCATTTAAGCTTACATCCGATTGCCCCTGGTAGCGGCAATCCACATTCCATAAAGTTTGTCCATGCCTTACCAAAATTACCTTCGTCATGTAGCTGTTCCTTCCTGAGTAATTTTATTAAGTACCTTTACCAGCCTGGTGTTGTCCTCTGTCCTTTTTACAGCTGTTCTTATATATTGATTCGATAAGCCGCGATAATTGCTGCAGTCACGCAACAAAATATTACGGGCAGCCGAAAGTTCACAAAGCTTCGCGGCAGTTAGTCCGGTATCTTTGATATCAAGCAGCATAAAATTTACCGACGGTTTAAAGGCCTTTATTCCCGGCAGCACATTCAGCGCCTGATATAATGCTATGTTTGCCTCAGCCATATAAGCTATGCTGGCCTGTTGATAATCTCTATCAGCCAAAGCCGCAATGCCGGCCGCCTGCGCCAGCGAATTTACATTCCAAGGATCTTTGGCTAAATCAAGCCGCCTTGTTATCTCGACACTTGCCATTACAAAGCCTAAGCGCAGCCCCGGAATAGCATAAAACTTGGTCATGGACTGTAAAATTACTAAATTCGAATACTCGGCAAGGAGCGGTTTAACCGTATATTGCTGCCCATCCGCTAAAAAATCAATAAAGGATTCATCCACAACAACCAGCGTGTCTGTTTTAGCTGCCGCGGCAATCACTGTTTCAAGCTGCCCGCTAGGCATCAGTGTCCCGGTAGGATTATTGGGATTTGCGATAAACACCATATCTACAGTACTTAGTCTACTAATAATTTTAGCAGGATCAATAAAAAAGTCTTCCTCGGCCGCTAAGTCAAGTACCTGAATTTCAGCGCCGGATGCCAGCGCCGCCCGTTCATATTCGCTGAAAGTAGGCGCTGTTATCAGCACGCTACGCGGCCTGAGAATCTGGCATAAAATATATATAGGCTCAACAGCGCCGTTGCCAAGGGTAATAGAGGCTTCGGCCACCTGATAAAAACTACTGATAGCATATTTCAATTCTGCCGCCTTAGGATCAGGATAATGCACAATGTTTTCAACGCCGGCGAGTATAGCCTGACGAACACTACCTGAAAGGCCAAGCGGATTAATATTGGCGCTAAAATCACAGAGCGGCTCACTTATATTCTTTTGCTCCCGCCATACGGCATGCACATTGCCGCCATGTTCAAATTGAGATTTTCCACTCATCACAATCACCTTCTTGTTTCCATAATCCGCCCCCAATTAAATTTGCCTGGCGGACAAAGCCAAGCGTGGGGCATGCTTTTAAAATCCTTTCGATACACCAAGCAAATATTTGCTCTTTATCAGGCGTAAATAGTACCCCGAGTACTGTCCCGCTGTGGGCAATATTTACACCGACAGCCCCCTCCTGCAAGGCTATCTCCACTACTTTTTCCAGACACGGTTTATATAAAATAGCTTGATTGGCCAGAGCGCTTAAGGTCGCACCCTGACCAATAAGCTTGGCATTTCTTTCTTTCAGCCCTTCAGTCACAAGCGCTATCGCCCGGCGTATCTCGCCTTCCTTGTTTTTATTGAGGCTGGCTAAATCCCGGCGGCGATTAAAAACCACTGTGTTAACTGCGCCGCCAACATCAAAAATCAGGATTTTCATGTGCGGCGGCTGGCCTAAGCTTTGGCGAAGGTGCCCATGAATATGGTCAAACATGACAATCCCGGGATAAAAAATTCCGTCGGTCGGCTCAATCGCGAGGGCAATATCGGCAATTTCATCTGCCGTTAGACTTTTGCCGAATTTTAGCGCCAGCGCCTGGGAGCAGGCGCTGATATCAGCGCTGCTAGAAGCCATGCCCTTGCCTATTGGCAAATCTGACTCAGCTTTAGCCGCATAATAACCAACTATCTTTAAATATTTAAGCGTCTGGATTACTGCTGCGTTAAGTTTATCCTCATTATTTTGATCAGGTTTAGCCCCAGTGCAAATTTCCACTTGGGAATATATATCAACCGGGCAGGTAATTAAAAAAGACTGACCATCAATTGTACCTTGCACCAGTTCACCGCAAGAACCCGGTGCTCTTACTTTTACATTCATATATTGCCCCCTGCCGCAATTTTATCGCATGGATTTAAAAAAGAAATACCACGAGTACCGCAATTTCGGAAATTTCCGTGATAGCCCCGTACACATCGCCGGTTAGTCCCCCCAAAAGCCTCGTAACAAAGCCCCCA
>JAJFUN010000124.1 GCA_021372375.1 Pelosinus sp.
CTTTTATCGCACCGTCAATTAAAACTTCCATAGGTACATCTTCAACAAAACCGCTTTTTACAACTTTCAAAGCCTGAAAAAACTTTACTGTCCCCGCACTATCTATTGTACCCTGGCTAAATTCATGTAAAAAAACTCCAGCGGTAGCCAAAAACGTAAATAACACTAAAAAGATAGCCCCTACGATTGCTTTACGCCGACTCATTGTATACACCTCAATCCATAGTGTAAAAAACTCCCTTACACTATATGCAAAAATACCAATTTTTATTCAACTACTATAAGAAGTTCAGCGGATTGACCGGCGTACCATTTTGACGAACCTCAAAATGCACATGCGGCCCGGTTGAATTTCCGGTTGAACCTGCATAGGAAATGACTTGTCCTTTACTGACCCGCTGTCCTTCACTAACTGCCAATGAGGTATTATGTCCATATAAAGTAGTCATTCCATTGCCATGATCAATGATAACCGCATTGCCATAGCCGCCATACCATCCGGCACTAATAACGATTCCACCATCGGCTGCCCTCACTGGATCATTATAGTCCGCCGCAATATCAATCCCGGTATGGCCAATATACGTCCCGAAGATTGGATGAATTCTCCCCCCAAACGGTGAAGTAATTTCTCCACGAATAGGCCACTGTAACGCTCCGGTACCTTTTACACTGCCACCGTAACTACTATTTGACTGGTATTGACGAATCATTTGCATAATCTGCTGCGAATCAGCTTGTGCCTCACGCTCTGCCTTTTCCGCAGCATCGCGATTATACAGCGCTAAGTACATTTTTGCCTGTTCTTCTTTGCGTTTACTTTCCGCAATATCCTTTTGGGCTTGGGCCTGATTTTCTAAATTCAAGATAGCCGTCCGATCATTCACGAGTTCAGTACGTTTTACGATAATAAGCTGCCTCGTAGCTTTAACCTCATTAACAAGGTCAATATCCTGCTGAGCCACACGCTTTAGAAGATTCATGCGATTGGCAAAATCATTAAAGTCGCTGGCGCCAAATAAAACTTCCAAATAGTTAACCTGACCATTTTCATAAATATCACGCATCCGCTTACTTAGAATTCCATTGCGATGCGCCAAATCCTTCTCTGCCTTGGCCAGAATTTCAGTGTTGGCTTTAATTTCAGTTTCCTTATTATCCCGCTGCGCTTTAAGCTCCTTATATCTAGTTTCGGCAGCTATCTTCTCCGTTTGAATTTTACGCAGGCTCTCAGAAAAACTATCTACCTGCTCCTGTGCCTGTTCTTTTTTATTTTTGGCTTCCTGCTCCCGCTGCTGAGAAGAATTAAGCTGATCACTTAAATCAGCTGACACTGGAAGCGCAGCGTATAAGGCACAGAATACTGCTAAAACACCGGCTAAAAATTTTCTTGTCAATAAAAACACCTCGCTTGCCTTACTAGACTTTCATAAATCTTCTAAGTGATATGGTACTGCCTAATGCCCCAATAACGGTACCGATCACTAGTAAAAAAATACTGATATTAGTAATAAACGGATACTTCGGTATTAACGGCAAGAAGGCCAGCGATTTGTATACCTGCGAAGTAAATATACTATAAGCTTCCACTAACAGCAGCACCGCAATCAGAGCCCCGCAAAAGCCCAAAATCATCCCTTCAATTAGAAACGGCCATCTGATAAACCAGTCGGTAGCGCCCACATATTTCATAATGCCGATTTCCTTACGTCTAGCAAATACCGTAATGCGAATGGTATTGGAAATAATAAAAGTTGCGGCCAGTGCCAAAAATATAATGAGGACTCCGCCGATAATCCTCAGCATTTTTGCTAAATTAAACATGTGCTCCACAACTTCTTGGCCATATTTGGCCGTTTCCACGCCCTTAATTTGGGAAATCGCCTGTGCGGTCGGCCTAACCTGTTCTGGCTTGTCCAGGCGAACTTCAAAGGCATTGGGCAGCGGATTAGTATCGCCCAGTGCATTTAGCATGCCCTGCTGCTCACCCAGACGCTGTTTAAACCTTTCAAGTGCTTCTTGCTTAGATACAAACAAGGCCTGGTTAACCCCTGGCAGCTTCTCAATCTTTTTGCCAATATCCTGCACTTCCAGGCTTTTTAGATCATCTTGCAAATATACCGAAATCTGCACCTGTGACTCCAGCGAAGCCGCCATTTTATTCATATTAAGCACCATAATCAGGAATAACCCCAAAATCAAGAGAGACAAGGCTACGGTACTAATCGAAGCAAAACTCATCAGACTGTTACGCCTAAGCGAAGTAAATGACTCTTTTACAAAATACTCCATTGTACTAATCTTCATAACCGTATGCCCCTTTCGCCTCATCGCGAACAATACGGCTTTTTTCAATAGCAATTACCCGTTTTTTCATGGCATCAACAATTGTTTTGTCATGGGTGGCCATCACAACAGTTGTCCCATTTTTATTGACACGCTCAAAAATCTTCACAATATCCCAAGAAGTTTCAGGGTCCAAATTACCTGTCGGTTCATCGGCAATCACGATTGCCGGACGATTGACAATGGCTCTGGCTATGGCAACCCGCTGCTGTTCTCCCCCTGAAAGTTGTGCCGGAAAGTGCCTAGCTTTGTGTCTCAGCCCCACGAGATCAAGTACTGTGTTAACCCGCTTTTGGATCTCCCGTCGCGGTGCTTCAATAACCCTCATGGCAAATGCAATATTTTCATGTATTGTTTTATTCGGCAACAACCGATAATCCTGAAATACTATGCCCAAACTCCGGCGCAAATAAGGTACTTCGGCCATCGGAATCTCACATACATTACGCCCATTAACTATAAGTTTGCCGCTAGTGGGCAATTCTTCGCGGAAAATCATCTTGATAAATGTGGATTTTCCTGCGCCGCTTGGTCCTACAACAAACACAAATTCCCCTTTTTCAATGTTTACTGTAATATCCGAGAGGGCGACAGTGCCGTTATTATACGTTTTAGAAACCCCAAACATTTGGATCAATTAGTCAAACCCCCTAATTAGTTTTCACGGAAAACTTATCTATAAATTGACCGTATTTAGTTAATCATTTGACGTTTTTATGAAAAAACCTTCTTTTCCTGATATTTTTCTGGACATTTCCCGGGAAATGACGAATAGTGACAATAACCATTATCTCAGCTGCTCCATAATATATAACATTGCCCCGCTCAACACTGCCAGCAAACCAAAATAGCAACTGGCCGCTGCCAAGCGTTGTTTTATCGTAAGCTGATAATATTTTTTTTGGTTTTCTTTATTCTGCCAAAGACGCAGCAGCGACATAAAAAACACAAGCAGCATAAAAATGTTGCTAGTGTATGCTGCCAAAGCACCGGCGAATATAGCGCCGCTCCACCATAGCTTGGTAGATATAGCATCAGCAATCTTCCCCCCATCTAAAGGATGACAGGGAATAAGATTAAACAAATTAAGGATACAAGCTGTATAAGCCAGTATCAAAAACAGCATATTGTCCGTCCACAAGTAAAAGGTAAGGCACACTAATGCACTTAGACAGCCTGCTGCCGGACCGCCAATGGCTACATTTGCTTCTACCTTAGCATTTTCCGGCACACGTTTTAATCGAATGACGGCACCCACAAAGGGAATTAACAGCGGCTGGGATGTAGAAATTCCTGCCACCCAGCAAGCAGCGACATGACCAAGTTCATGAATTAATAGTAGGGCCACAAGCCCAATAGCAAAAGATATACCAAATGTTAGCATATATACTGCCAGTGACGCGAGTATGGTAAGCGCCATTCCAACAGTTGAGCCTACCTTAACTGCCGCAAACAGCCCCATAACCAGTAAAATACCGCGGCGCTTTACACATTGGCCAATATGTACTATTTTCCACATCACGCCGCACTCCTTTCAGGTTATGGGTTCTACAAAAAAAATCGGCTGTTACATGCATATGCATGTATAGCCGACTCTATACCTCAAATAAAATCACTTTTTGACAGGGGCAAATCCCTCGCCCATTACCTCATGCGCATCAGCCACAATGACAAAAGCTGCACGATCCAATGCGTAAATGAGTTCTTTTAGCCGGCTAACTTCTCTTGTACTAACAACGCATAAAAGAACCTCACTCGCTTCCTGTGTATACCCACCTGTGGCGTGCAAAAAAGTAACACCACGATCCATTTCCGTCAGAACAGCCTCGGCCAAAGTACTGGCTTTGCTGCTCACAATAAAAAAGGCTTTAGCAGAACTTGGACCTTCCTGTACCAAATCAATAATTTGTGTCGACACAAATAAAGAAATCAAGGCATATAAGGAAAGTTCCGCACTCTGGAAGGCTACACCGGCCAAAATAATGACAAAACAGTCTACCATAAGCAAGGCCTGCCCCACACTGATGCCAAATAATTTATTAATTATGGCTGCGGCCAAATCTGTTCCAGCCGTGGAGCCTTCAAAACGAAATACCAGCCCCAAGCCAATTCCTGATAAAATGCCGCCATATAGCGAATTTAGCAGCAAATCACTTGTCAATGTAGGAATAAACGGGGCTGTAATATCAATGGATACAGATAAAATAATAGCGCCAATCAGTGTATTAAAACCAAATCGCGCCCCCAGAATCTTGATACTAACTAAAAGCAGCGGAATATCAAAGGACAGCATTGTTGCCCCTACCGGCAGACCTGCCAAATGGTGCAGCACAGTGGCCAAGCCACTTGTACCACCGGCCGCAATCTTGTGAGGAATTAAAAACATATTTAACGCTGTCGCCGTAATGACTGCCCCCAACAGTATACCCGCATAACTCCGTATCCATTTTTTCACCACAAAACACCTCCTGGTAATTACTTACCAGACATTAGCTCTATCGCCAGTTCAGCATTTTTAAAAGCTTTAGCATGCAGTTCATTTAAATGACTTTCCCGGTGTGCATTAGGTTTATCAATTTGCGGCCATAAAGCTGCTATTTCGTTATATAATTCCTCAGCATTAATACTGTCAAGCGTACCTACCCGAGTTTCGCCCAAAATCGCTAAAAAACGGTCGATCTTCGGATCATAGGAAATGCCCAGCATCGGCACATGCATAACTGCCGCAAAGATTAAGGCATGCAGGCGAATGCCAATTAATAAATCCAGATTGCCAACTAACGATAATAATTCGGTTGTCGTATATTGTTCACTCAGCACCGTAACTTTTTGGCGGCATTTGGCCGCAATAAGCTCAGCCGCTTTAAAATCCTCAGGACACTGCATGGGAATAAACACAACCTGTGCCCCCAGTTCATCCATAACCCGATCAGCCACTGCGGCCAGCACTGCTTTATAATGATCCATATCCTTCCACTCACGCACAGAAATACCCACAAGCGGCGCTGCAGCACTTACTCCCGTACCCTTTAGAATACTGCGTCCAATCTGTCGATCAACCTGATGCATTGCCAGCACAGGATCTGCAGTAACATATACGGGCGGTTTGGTAACTTTTAGGCGTTCTAATTCGCCAAGTGATCCCTCATCGCGAACAGTAATCAAATCAACCATATTACCAATATAGTGCATAGCGCCTTTCGCTAAAGTACCACGTACCGGTCCAATGCCCTGGGCATACAGCATGACTGGTTTACCTAGCTTTTTTGCCAAAATCATAATGCTTAAATAATAATATAAGCTTCGATCGCTCGTAACATCCTGTAAGAGGCTCCCCCCGCCGCTAATCAAAAGATCGCTGTGTGACAAAACCTTGATTATTTCCGGATAGTTCAACCGATAGACCGCCTCTACACCATGGCGCTGTTTGGTATTTTCAGGGTTACCTGACAGCACAATAATCCGAATATCCGGCTCTATGTCTGTCAGTGCTTCAATCATTGCCGCCAGCATGGCCTCATCACCGGCATTGGAAAAACCATAATAACCGGAAACGACTACCTGATAGGTTTTTTTCTTTGTGTCATTTTGCAGCTCATTCATCTCTTGCAGGTCTCCCTCCCAAAACAAACACCAGGTAATACAGAGCCTGCACCCCAATTACTGCTACAATTCCAAGGGCTGCGCCGGCAATCAGACCGTCTAGCGCACGCACAAAAGACATAAATACAGGTGTTCTCATATGGGCAAAAGTCTCCACTAAAGACCCCTGCCCGATTGTGGCCAGCATCACCAAGGCGTAATGGAGCGCCTGCGGCCATTTTTTATACATAGCCATAACTGCCAGAAAAAATGCAGGATGACCAATAATAAATTCCTTTTCACGTGGCCGTGCGTACATTGTATATTCCAGAAATCTTCTAAGCTTAAGTTCAATATCAGGAACCGGTACGCCTGCGGTATGTCCTGAACGCCCGACAAACACCCATGCCGCAAGTGCCGCTATCGCGACTGCCAATAAGGTTTTTACCTTTACAGGCAAATCAAGAATTCTCTTGATTTGCCGTCCAACACTCCTAGCATCCATACTATTAACTGTATCAAATAAATTGTACCGTGTCAGATAAGCCAGCGTAACCATGATCAGCGGCGCAACAAAGGTCAGTTTAACCCCGCGAAAGATTTCCATTTCAAGCAAAAAGCGCACATCGGCCAGCGCCCCGCTGACGTAAAAACCGCCGATCAAAGATAAACAAAGGGTAATAGTTACGCCAAGCAGGGCATGACCGATTATACCTACAGGACCCTTATGGTCGCCAGCCGAATAGTTACGCCACTGATCAAGCTGCCAAATCATCGCTAAAGACGGGAAGGTAATAGCGCTAACTGTAGCAACAGCCTGGCGCACTAAAGTACCGCCGCCTTTAAGTACTGGAATCACTAACGCCAGCGATAAAATAAATAACATAATATATTGATAGCGAGCCTTAAACGGCCGAACCAGTGTTAAAAACAAAATACCTGCGGCTGCCGCGCCAATAATGACCAAAGCCAAGAGTATAGGCGATGCGAAATACGGCTGATAAAGTCCGGCCCGTCCCAGCGTAAAGCCGCGACCTTCCAATACTTTTTTAACCCCGGACACATACGCCAGGTTGGTTTCTACCAGTGTTTTCCCAGGTTCAGGTTTATCATACTTACGGAGTAAATTCATCCGGATATTTCGTTCCCGGTCGGTTAACTCCCAGCGCTGTATGGCTTCTGCCACTTTTAATTTAGGCTGTTCATCTTTCGGAATAGCATATACTCTGGCTCCCTGATAATTAATCGCCGAAGCGAGCGGCAATAAACCATCCTGTTTAAGAAAACCAAGTTGCAAAGGATGTTCAATCATCCCCAAGGTCAAATGCCGCTGTTTCATATTGCTGGCCACCAAGGAAAGTAAATCAGGATAGCCAAGCACTCCTGCATCACCGGTAAACATAATTGTTGTTACGTTTTTTACCGCATCCAGCCGAGCAAAGACGGCCTTTACATCATCTTCATTTACTTTTGTATAATTAGTAGGGCGAGCTATTACATAAAAACCGGCCTCAGCCGCTTCACGCATTTCATCTGTCGGTAGACCCAGATTCCACTTTACTACTTTCTCAAAGTTGGCCTTTACCGCAAGAACTGGCTTACCGCCAACTGCAAATTCATGGATACGTGCAGGACTGAGACGGTGCGCTAAATCACTTTTTACTTCGTCAAAAACCGCTTGATTGTGTCCGGTAACATAAACGTCTTCCGGCAAAATGGCATTTTTGTCAACCAATTCCCGCCAATTGGCATCAGATAACATACCGGTGCGATATTGATTGATAATCTGCGCACCACTAACCGCTGTAATTTTACCGCTCTTATTAAGCTTATCAAGTGTTGTCTCATACACCGCAAGCGAAGTAAGCCCCGCTTGCTTAAACTGCTGCAGCAAATCCTGACGAGGTACCCCTTCAAGCTCAGAGAGCTCTACAATATCCTCATAATCCATAACCATATCTATCGTTTGATTGGCCACTTCCACAGTATGACGCTGCCAGCCAATTGTAAGCGCTGCGATTAGCCCAATGGCAATGAACAATAGCAATATTTTATTATACTTAAAATCAACCACAATCTCTCCACCTTTTTTACAAGCCAAGAAAGTATCTCATTTCTGGTTTATGCATTGCAGCGTACTTTCCTGTTATTTTAAGAAAAACCAGTATTTTGCCTTAGTTCCCCTCTAGAGAGGGGTGCCAAAAGGGCGGGGTGTGTTGTTTTTTGCTGTACGTCCATTTTATTGACCTTGTCTATAGCAAACACACCCCGTCGCTCACGCGCCACCCCTCTCTAGAGGGGAATTTTTCAAGACCTCAACTTCTCATTCATTCGTAACCATCGCTTTACCTAGCCTCGCAGGCTCTAAAATTTTATACCTTCTTATATTGTAAAAAACGCCTCGCGTTTTATTGATCTTGCCGCAACAAAACTAGTATATTACAAATTATAGCTCATAATACCCAGCATTACAGGCAAATTTACTTTATTCTGGCACACTTGGCAAATTTCCTGCATTTAGCTAAATTAATTTAACGCATTAATAATAACCCGCCCGTTTTCCATGACAATATCACGCACACTCACATGAAAGGGCAGTTTTTTTACTTCAAATAACGGTATTTCGGTCAAAGCCGCCCCGCCAATACTTCCCATCAACCGATTATTTAGTGAAAAATTTTGCGTGACAAACTTAATTTTCTCGCCATCACTGACGATCCTGCCTTCAAGCGTTACCGCCAAACTTGCCAAACCGCCAACCGCAAAATTGCTGGTCACCTTAACCTTGTCCGGCGTAATGCTTACAGCTGCATTTTTAACGCCCTTAACTGACTTGTTTAGACAGGCGGCTAATTCTTCTTGCGTAAGTACTGCTGTTAAATCAATATTTTTTACTGACTTAATGCCAATTTTCCGCTGCTGCAACAGCGCATTCATATCTACCTGTACATCTGTCAGTTTAGCCCTCAGTTCACTGATAACAATACGTTCCATCTTTATATTCGTGCCTTGTATGGCCAATTTATCAAACTGCCCGCCTAACATATAAACAGCGGGATGCTTTTCTGCCGTAGTCTGCATGGCTTCGCTGCCTGTCTGGCTGGCCAGCCCCTGAGATATGAGTTCTGAAGCCACTGACGGCAGCACTGCCTCACTAAGAGCCGCTAAACCGGCAATGACCACAAACAGCATTACTAGGCGTTTTATCATAAAACTATACGCCCCCGTTTATTTACTTTTTACTTTCTTCCCGCAAATAAGCCTCAATAAACGCTGCTAATTCCCCGTCCATAACTGCCTGCACATTGCCTGTTTCTACATTTGTCCGATGGTCTTTGACCATACTGTACGGATGGAAAACATACGAGCGAATCTGACTGCCCCATTCAATGGCCTGATATTCACCCGCTATTTCAGCGCGTTTTTCATCGTTTTTCCGCCGTTCCAGTTCAAACAGCTTGGCTCTGAGGAGCTTCATACATTGTTCACGGTTTTGAATTTGTGAGCGTTCACTTTGACATTGTACAACAACCCCTGTCGGCATATGCGTCATACGTACAGCTGAATCTGTCTTATTGATATGCTGTCCGCCGGCGCCGCTAGCCCTAAATGTATCTACCCTTAGGTCTACCGGATCAA
This sequence comes from Pelosinus sp., assembly GCA_021372375.1. Classification (GTDB taxonomy): domain Bacteria; phylum Bacillota; class Negativicutes; order Propionisporales; family Propionisporaceae; genus JAJFUN01. The sequence continues at coordinate 9,568 of JAJFUN010000124.1, forward strand.
TGTCTATTTCTACACTATCATCAATTTCCGGCATGACATCAACTGCCGCAAATGAGGTATGACGACGAGCGCTGGCATCAAAGGGGGAAATGCGCACAAGACGATGCACGCCTTTTTCCGCTTTCAAATAGCCATAAGCATTATGGCCGGATACCAAGATGGTGGCACTCTTTACACCAGCCTCATCACCAGCCAAAAAGTCCAGTGTTTCTACTTTATAGCTATTCTTCTCGGCCCAGCGCACATACATCCTGAGAAGCATCTGAGCCCAGTCCTGAGCCTCAGTGCCGCCAGCCCCGGCATGCAGCGTCAAGATAGCATTATTGGCATCATATTCGCCGGACAGCAATACACTTAGTTCTAGACGCTCAAGATCCTTTTGTACACTCTCTACCATTTCCAGCACTTCAGCATAAAGGCTTTCTTCGCCCTCATCCATGCCCAGCTGCCAAAGTACAGTCAAATCATTATAATGATTAACCAGCCGCTGGTGTTCTTCCACACTGTCTTTAACAGCAGCCAGCTGCTGCATAACCTGTTGCGCTTCATCAGGCGTATCCCAAAAGCCAGGAGCCGCCATTTGATTTTCGAGCTGGGCTATTTGTTCCTTTTTGGCAGCTACGTCAAAGAGAAGCCCTCATTTCCTCAAGCTTCTTTTCTATATCTGCAATCGGTATCCGCAAATCTTCTAATAACAATCTTCTCAACTCCCAAAATTATTTTCCCATACCACAGCATTTCTTATACTTTTTGCCTGAACCGCAAGGGCATAAATCATTACGACCAATTTCATCCTTATTGACAATCGGCGTATGCGACTGCGATGCTGCCTCTTCCTCACCATGGGAAGCCTGCGCCTGCTGCAGACGATCTTCCGGCTGGGTAATGATATTAACACGGTACATGTATTTTACGATATCTTCCTGAATATTTTCGATCATTTGCTGGAACATATCATATGCTTCAATTTTGTATTCAATTAAAGGATCACGCTGCCCATAGGCCCGTAGACCAATGCCTTCGCGCAGCATATCCATGGCATCAAGGTGTTCCATCCACTTGCTGTCAACAACCCGCAGCATAACAACTTTTTCAAGTTCACGCATATTTTCTTCGCCAAATAAGGTTTCTCGCGCCATATATGCGGCCTGAGCTACCCGCATAAGTTCTTCCTGCAGTTCAATCCGGCTAAATTTTTCAAGTTCAGCTTTGGTTAACTGATTTTCCGGCGCGAAATAGCCCTCGCAAAATTCAATTAAGCCTTCATAGTCCCATTCCTCAGGATATACTTTTTCGTTGGCATATGCTTCCATACCCTGATCAATCAGTTTTTGAATCATATTGAAAATATTTTCTCTAAGATCATCGCCCATCAGAATTTGGCGGCGCTGTCCGTAAATAACTTCGCGCTGCTGGTTCATAACATTATCATATTCAAGAACATGCTTACGAATGTCAAAGTTACGGCCTTCCACCTTTTTCTGGGCCTGTTCAATAGAGCGGGAAATAAGCTTATGCTCAATAGGCTCATCTTCCTCCATACCTAGTTTATCCATAATACTGGCGATGTTGTCAGCGCCAAACAGCCGCATCAAATCATCTTCCAGTGATAAATAAAAGCGGGAAGAACCCGGGTCACCTTGACGACCGGAACGACCGCGCAGCTGATTATCAATACGGCGGCTCTCATGACGTTCTGTGCCGATAATATGTAAGCCCCCTACTTCCGGCACGCCGTCACCCAGCACAATATCTGTACCACGTCCAGCCATATTGGTAGCAATGGTTACCGCGCCAAATTGCCCGGCCTTCGAAACAATCTCTGCTTCCATTTCATGATACTTGGCATTTAGTACATTATGCTCAATACCGAGGCGTTTTAGCATATCACTCAATTCTTCAGACTGGGCAATTGACGTGGTGCCCACCAAAATAGGCTGACCCTTGGCATTTCGCTCGGCGATTTCGGCCGCAACCGCCTTATATTTAGCCCGCTTGGTTTTATAAATTACATCAGGCAAATCCTCACGTGCAATGGGTTTATTCGTAGGCATAACAATAACGTCAAGACCATAGATTTTACTGAATTCCGCTTCTTCGGTCTTGGCTGTACCTGTCATCCCGCTCAGTTTTTTATACATACGGAAATAATTCTGGAAGGTAATGGAGGCCAAAGTCTGACTTTCCCGTTCAATCTTCACGCCTTCCTTGGCTTCAATGGCCTGGTGCAGACCGTCAGAATACCGGCGGCCAAACATCAGGCGACCGGTAAATTCATCAACAATAATTACTTCCCCGTCTTTAACCACATAATCACGATCCCGCTTCATTAAGGCACGCGCTTTTAGCGCCTGGTTAAAATGATGGGATAGCTCAATGTTTTCACTTTCATATAAATTTTTGACATTTAACAATTTTTCAGCTTTGGCAATACCACTCTCGGTCGGCGCAACAGTATGCGCTTTTTCATCAACAGTATAGTCTTCTGTTTCCTTAAGTTTAGGTACTACCTGAGCCAGCACAAAATATAAATCCGTAGATTTCTCGCCAGGCCCCGAAATAATCAGCGGTGTCCGGGCTTCATCGACCAAAATACTGTCCACTTCATCGACAATGGCGTAATTAAGCGGCCGCTGCACCATTTGCTCATGATGAATGACCATGTTATCCCGCAAATAGTCAAAGCCAAATTCATTATTCGTACCATAGGTTACATCCGCCGCATAAGCGGCATGGCGTTCGTTGAAATCCAGTCCATGCACAATAAGTCCTACCGACAAACCTAAAAACCGATATACCTTACCCATCCACTCACTATCACGGCGGGCCAGATAATCATTGACGGTTACCACATGCACGCCCTTGCCTGTCAATGCATTAAGGTATACAGGCAGGGTTGCTACCAAGGTTTTACCTTCGCCTGTACGCATTTCAGCGATATTACCGGAATGCAGCGTCATGCCGCCCATCAGCTGTACATCAAAATGCCTCATGCCCAGCACCCGACGTGATGCTTCGCGCACAACCGCAAAAGCTTCCGGCAATAAATCATCAACAGTCTCTCCATCAGCAAGCCGTTTTTTAAAATCCACCGTCTTGCCGGCAAGTGATGCATCGCTCAAGCCTTGCAGCTCAGGTTCCACAGCATTAACCTGTTCAACGTATTTCATCATACGCTTAATTTCTCTTTCGTTACTATCTCCTACTAATTTTTTCAAAAAACTTAACAAATTATATCAACTCCTCATAAGGACAAGCTCGTCAGCTTATATACCTTATAAAATTTTACCAGAGTACAGTCTCCATGTCAAAAATAACCTCTATAAATATTCAATTAGTACAAATTAGTATGTACCAATGCCGAAAAAATATGAAAAAGGGCTTTGGGGCACGGGGCTTAATGCTTAAAATCTTTTATTTTTCTTAATATAATAGAAAGTATAAAATTTGTGGGCTTACGAAGTTAGGTGTATCAAGGTTTAATAGGCTTTGATGAGCTGTGATTTAAAAGTTCCCCTCTAGAGAGGGGTGACGCGTGAGCGACGGGGTGTGTTTGGATTAACAATATCAATAAAAAAGATTAACGAAAAAACCAACACACCCCGCCCTTTGGGCACCCCTCTCTAGAGGGGAACTAAGACAAAATACCGCGTCATTGGCCTTTCTTAGCCCCGTAGCCCATAACCCATAACCATGTATTTTTTCCCTCTAACTTGGATATAACTATATAAATATCTATTTGGAGGTATACTGTGCAAACAGAAAAGTTAGAAATCATGGGGCAAATTGCCGACTTAAAAGATGTTGACTATCGTAATACCTTAGCTATTTCGGTATTAATTGAATTATTAATAGAGCAGGGCTTATTCACCAAAGCGCAATTTGCCCAAAAGGCGCACGAACTAGAAAATCAATCCTGGGCTGAACTGCTGCTCAGCCGCCGCAAGAAAAAGTAGGCCAATTTCTCAAAAATTAAACCCCGGAGACTTGTCTCCGGGGTTTGTTTTACTTTACTAAAATTCTGGTTCAATTAAACCATATCTGCCGTCTTTACGGCGATATACTACATTGACCTCTTCGGTATCGGCATTCGAAAATACATAGAAATCATGATTAATTAAATTCATTTGCATAACCGCTTCTTCTGCATCCATTGGCTTCACGGCAAACCGTTTGGTTTTAACTAAGGCAAATTCTTCAGTGGAATCCACATTATCACGTTCAGGAGCGACTACTAAGTCCCCTTTAAAAATTCCGCCGCGGAGTTTACGAGCAAGTTTGGTTTTATATTTTTCAATCTGCTTTTCAAGCTTTTCAATAACTAAATCAATGGAAGTATACATATCAGTAGTAGCTTCTTCGCCTCTCAGCAGCATGCCATGTACCGGTACGGTCACTTCTACGATGTGTCGGCCTTTCTCTACAGTGAGGATTACGGTAATTTCACCAATGTCCTCAAAATACTTAGTTACCTTGCCAATACGTTTTCCAACATAATCCTTTAGTGCGGGTGTGATTTCAATATTTTTTCCCCTAACAATTATTGCCATAATTCCACAACCCCTTTCCTGAGTCATATATGTATTATTCCCCATAAAAGTCGAAATTCCTGTCTAAAAATTCTAACTTTTTTATTTTTTTATAAGACGTTGGAGAACCGTCCCCTTGCTCCCCATTCCCATAAAAAACACTAAAACCCGGCTAAAATTTAGCCGGGTGTGGTTATAACAAGTTATGCTTTAACTACATTAGCTGCTTGCGGTCCGCGAGCACCTTCAACAATTTCAAACTCTACTTGTTGACCTTCAGTCAAAGTTTTGAAACCTTGATCCTGAATAGCTGAAAAATGAACGAATACGTCTCCGCCATCTTCTCTTTCGATAAACCCGTAACCCTTTTCAGCGCTGAACCATTTAACTTTACCAATCATCAAGAAACTCCTCCTAGAAATAAACTACCGGCCAACATCTTGACCACGATTTTGATTATAACACAGGCATTTTTCAGTGTCAATGAAACCGCTATAAGAAAAAACCAGCTTTAAGGTAAAATGTCTAAAACTTCTATAAAATTCTATAAAATTTTAGACAAAAAGCTGCGGGTCCGTTCTTCCTGCGCATTTGAAAAAATTTCTTCAGGTAAACCTTCTTCAACAATACGCCCTTCATCCATAAAAATAACGCGACTCCCAACTTCCCGGGCAAAGCCCATCTCATGCGTAACCACAACCATGGTCATGCCTTCTCTGGCTAATGTCTTCATAACATCAAGCACTTCATTAATCATTTCCGGATCTAGTGCAGATGTCGGCTCATCAAACAGCATAATCTTGGGTTTCATGGCCAGCGCTCTGGCAATAGCCACCCGCTGCTGCTGTCCGCCGGACAATTGCTCGGGATAAGCATGAGCCTTATCGGCAAGTCCAACTTTATCAAGCAGTTCCAAGGCAGTTTTTTCCGCCTCTTGGGGGGATATCTTGCGTACCTTACAAGGCGCTAATGTAATATTTTTTAATACCGACATATGGGGAAACAAGTTAAACCGCTGAAATACCATGCCTACTTCTTCCCTGACTTTATTAATATTAGCATCGGTACTAAGCGGAATGCCGTCTACAACAATTTCACCCTCAGTCGGCTGCTCCAAATAATTAATACACCTAAGCAGCGTACTTTTCCCTGAGCCGCTCGGTCCGATAATAACGACTACTTCACGTTCCGCTACATGTCCATCAATACCTTTGAGCACATGCAGCTTACCAAATTTTTTGTGTAAGTTCTTAATGTTTATCATCTATTTTGTACCTCCGCTCTAAATAAGCTACCAAGCGGGAAATAGTTAAGGTCATCACCAAGTAAATAAAGGCTACGGTCAGCCAGATTTCAAATGAACCGTAAGTACGGGCAATAATAAGCTGGCCACGCCGCGTCAGTTCTTCAAAACCAATGACCGATACCAAGGATGAATCCTTAAGCATGGCAATAAACTCATTGCCAAGCGGAGGAATAATCCGTTTGAAGGCCTGCGGCAAAATAATATACTGCATAGTCTGCCCCCAGGTCATACCCAGCGAACGCCCGGCTTCCATCTGCCCTTTATCAATCGACTGAATACCGGCGCGAAAAATTTCCGCAACATAGGCGCCGCTATTGACACTACAGGCGGTAATCGCGGCTAAAAAAGGATCGATACGCTGCCCGAGTACCAGCGGCAGTGCAAAATATATAATAAAAATCTGTACTAACAGCGGCGTCCCCCGAATGCAATCTACATAAATAGCCGCTAATGCCTTGACCGCCCAGTTTTTCGATAGGCGAGCTATGCCGACGAACATACCAATCAGCATCCCAAAAGTAACACTCAAAACGGTAATCTCGATTGTGACCCCGGCGCCTGTTAAAAGCAGCGGAAAGGACTGCAAAATCAGGTCAAAATCTAATTTCATATTATCCATCCTAACGTAAAATTTAATATGTAAAATAAAAAAACAGCGTGAAAACCGCTCATACCTATTAAAATTATAAACGCCGCCTAAATAGCTGTCAATCTTTTTGGCCTTTTTAAACCAAGCCGTTTATTAATAATAAAGACGCGATATCCATCGCGTCTTTGCGTCATTCATTATTTTTTTGCTGGGCCAAACCATTTTTCATAAATTTTATCATATTCGCCGTTTTTCTTTAATTCGTCTAGAGCCTTATCAATTTTAGCAGCTAATTCAGCATTGCTCCCAGCCACTGCAATACCGTAATCTTCCGAAGTTAAAGGTTCGCCCACTTGTTTGGTATCCTGCCCGCCTGCTTGCTTTATAAAGTAATCATTAACCGGTTTATCATTAATAACAGCATCTACACCGCCAGCCTTCAGTTCCATAAATGCTTCAGGCGGAGTATTAAATTCTCTGGTTTTAGCATCTTTAATTTTTTTGGCTTCTTCCGCACCGGAAGTACCAATCTGCACCGCAATATTTTTGCCTTCCAGGTCTTTAAAGGAGTTGATGGTTTTATTATCGTTTTTCACGATAATCGCCAGGCCTGATTTGTAATACGGTTTGCTGAATTTCACTTTTTTAGCCCGTTCTTCGTTAATAGTCATACCCGAAATAACCGCATCAATGCTCTTGGCCTCAAGCGCCGGTATCAGCGCATCAAAGCCCATGCTTTGTACCTGCACTTCGGTGCCCATTTGTTTGGCAATGGCTCTAATTAAGTCCATATCAAAGCCCACAAAGTCCTTGCTTTTCTCATCCTGAAATTCAAAAGGTGCAAAGGATGGTTCGGTTCCTACGCGCAGCGCCGCATTCTTTTGCTGTCCGCCGCAGCCAGCCAGCCCCAGGGATAACAAAAGCATACCTGAAACAAAGAGTGTAATTAATTTTTTAGACAAAATTTGTCCCTCCTCACAGAACTTGCGCATGTATTATAGTATCATTATAATACATGCGCAGCTTAATGCTTATAAGCATACACCATTAGTGTATATTTAATCAAGCATTTTTATGAGGGAAAATTATTTACTTGGCTTTGTCCCAAACCATTTTTCGTATATTTTATCATATTCACCATTACTCTTTAGTTCTTCTAAAGCCTTATCAATCTTACCGGCCAGTTCGGTATTCTTCTTGGCAACTGCTATGCCATAATCTTCCGCAGTCAGAGGTTCTCCCACTTGTTTAGCGTCCTTACCGCCAGCCTGTTTAATGTAATAATCATTAACAGGCTTATCATTAATCACCGCATCAACTCCGCCAGCCTTAAGCTCCATAAAGGCCTCTGGCGCCGTATTAAACTCGCGGATTTGGACGTTACTAATTTTCTTGGCTTCATCTGCGCCGGAAGTACCAATTTGAACGGCAATGCGTTTACCACTTAAATCCTGAAATCCTTTAATTGCGTTATTATCGGCTTTTACCACAATCGCTAGGCCTGATTTGTAATAGGGTTTACTGAAATTCACTTTTTTAGCCCGCTCGTCATTAATCGTCATGGCCGAGATAGTAAGATCAATATTACCACCCTCTAAGGCCGGAATCAAACCATCAAAGTTCATGCTCTGCACATTTACTTCCATGCCCATCTGTTTGGCAATGGCCCGAATCAAATCCATATCAAAGCCTACATATTCCTTGCTTTTTTCATCCTGAAATTCAAATGGTGCAAAAGCAGTATCTGAGCCAACCTTAAGTACTTTACCTTTTGCCGAATCTGACTTTTGCCCGCCGCAGCCTGTAAGACCAACTGCTAAAACAAATGCACCTAATAACAAAAATGCTAAAATCTTCTTTGACATAATAGCCCTCCTCTTAATTCTTTGGTAATAAAAAATCCCAGATATAATCTGGGATTTATATACCAAAAGCAACATTGCTTAGTAACTATTTTTTTGCATTGAAGCAATCGCGGCAATAAATCGGCCGGTCATTGCGAGGTTTAAACGGCACCTGAGTTGTTACACCGCATTCAGCACATACTGCTTCATGCATTTCGCGCTGAGCTGTACGGTCGCCGCCATCATTACGTTTTCTAGCATTGCGGCAATCGCGGCAACGTTGAGGTTCGTTTTCGAAACCTTTTTCAGCATAAAACTCTTGCTCTCCTACGGTAAAAATAAAATCATTCCCACAGTCTTTACACTTTAGAGTTTTGTCCTGGAATGCCATTAAAGAAATCCCCTCACCTTTTGTTATTTAAGGACCTTGCTTAGCCGACCTGGTCTTTGACACCACACTCGCCTGCTGGAAGGTTCGCTACTAAAAAGTCAATTTCCTCACTACTACCTCTCTCGAATCTATGTATCAGCCGAAATCAAAAGCTCACGCCTCTAATCTCCGGCTTCTCATTTCTCAATCCGGCAGGTCTTACCTCTAAGCCGCACCATGCTCAAAGCCCATTTTAAGCTCCTTACGTGGATCGTTTCGCCTGCGACTGGCTTCGACTTTCAACCACAGACCTAAGCAAAAGGTTCTTAAGATAGATTATAGAAGCCTTACTCAAAAAAAGCAAGGGGAAGTTCAAATTTTTGCATAATAATATTGAGCTACACCAACAAATCAAAAAACAACCCCTGCGAATAATTATATAGATTTTGACTTGTTCCCACGCCAAAAATACTTGAACCATAATTTAGGTAATTACTAATACTAGGCGCCTTAAAATAGCCTGAAGCAGGCACAGACAGCGCCTTGTGCGCAGTTTTTTCAGTTGCTGCCGCCAGCCCAGTTGAACCAGCTAACAACCGTTCTACCGCAGTAGGATTGTCCCGCAGCGCTTTATTTAATCGATTGGTATCCACATTTATATCACCGGTCTGACCATCCAGCGTAATACCAATATTTTGATACTGTCCACGCCGAAAGCCTGTAAACTGACTTTGTATCGTATCCAGCAGTTTTTCCCCGCGCTTTGTCAGGTTGTCTGCATTTTGGAGATTATAGTTAATTTCATTGTAATTAGCGACTAACTCACGCACTGCGTTTACCGTTTTTGTACTATCCCCAGCAATGGTTACCTTGTCTGTACCTGTTGACTTTAGCGTCAGACTGACTTTATCGCTGTCAATTTTAATTTGATTGCTTGCCGCTTGTTTTGTCTCACCATTTACTGTATATACTGCGTCTTTGCTTGTCTGCACTTTATTGGAAAGATTCAGCGTGCTAACGAGATTATTTGAGATATCCCGCAGTGTAAAGCCGCTTGCGGCCCCGGTATTTTTCCCTTCTACGCTGAGATAGCATTTGTCCTGCTGCATTTTCACTTCGGCTTTGACACCGCTGGCAGTATAATTAATTGCATTAGCCAGCTTGGTAAGAGCCTGTTTATTGTTATCGGTGCTCAAAATATTCACGGTGAGCTGCTTTTCTTGTCCATTGCCTGCAGTAATACCAACTGAATAGCGTCCCGCAGCTATGGCACCAAAGCCGCTGGCAGCCACACTAGCTCCTTCATTACGCTGCGCACTGGCTAACTGCTGCACACTAAAATCATATACAGCCGGCTCGGCTGCATTGGTTGCTGAGCCAGTAATCGCCGAACTACTGTCAGTTACATATTTACGTTCAAGTATACTATCCTTATTAGTAAATACTTGAGAACTTGTTTGCAGCGCATTTGCCGCATTGGTAAACCCAGCAACTTGATCACGATAACCCGCCTGATCAGCCTGAAACTGTGCCGTAGAAATGGTAGCATTAGCCTTCACCAAATTCAGTTGACTGAACAAATCATCAGTCGGCTGCAGCACCGTATTTTGCGGCCTTTTTACCCCACCAGAATATAACATGTTATAAAGATATGAATTGATGGGGCTCATATAAGAATTCGTCACCATGAGCAAAACACTTCCTTCCCATCTAGACTGTTACTATTATATGTATATTTTACCACGACTTCGCCTCAACACAAAGCAATTTATTATAGATATAAAGTCGCAGTCCCATACCTATACACCAATTTTATATCTACTTCATCACCACATTTTTCAAACTTAAAAAAGCAGCAGAAGTCTAATTTACTTCTACTGCTTGGTGATAAGCGGCTTAATTTTCCACTCGATAATCAAGCGCCTGTAACTCCTTTTTGCCAAATACCACACAGGTCTTTTGCTTTTCTGCTTCATACGCATGGAGAATAATTGACATGGCTGTTTTGCCAGCCTGTCCATCCACCAATGGCTGCCTGCCGGTGCGAATGGCTTCAAACCAGTCTTCATAAAGCGGTGTATGCCCGCGACCATACACACTGTCAACTTCATTATTGCATTCGGCCTGCACTTTTGCCAGCGTATCTTTACCGTCAGCAAACTGCCACACCTCTATTTTATTGACTGCCATGCCGCCAAGAACAACTGTGCCTGTCTCACCAATGATTGTCAGCGTCTCTTCCAGGTTTTTAGGATAAATACAAACCGTTCCCTCGACATTGCCAATCGCCCCGCCGTCAAACCGGATCTGCACCGCACCATAATCTTCGGCCTCAATATAGGGGTGCATAAAATTACCCAGCATGGCCTGCACCAGCTCCGGCTGGCCCCCTAACATCCACTGCAAGAGATCAATGTTATGAATACACTGATTCATTAAGCAGCCGCCATCTTGTTCATAGGTACCGCGCCAGGGGGCCTGCGTATAATAATCCTGATTGCGATTCCATAAAATCCTAGCATTGCCTGCAATAATACGGCCAAAGCGCCCCTCTTCAAGCGCCTGCCGGAGTTTCTTCACTGCCGGATTAAAACGATTCTGATATTACTCCTCTATACTATCAAATATTCATCGCAAAAAATTAATGCCATGAAGCCGCAGCTGCTTTATTATAAAAGATCGGCAGTCCACCAATAATCCATTCATAAAAATACCGTCATTACTAAAGTCAACTTATTTGCGCTCGCTCTGCCATTTTCATCAGCCACCCATCCAGCAGCAAATAATACCCCGGAATACGTTCATAAATAGCAATAGCCAGCGGTTCATTATAAGTATGCACTGTTAAATTGCGATCATCGGTCATTTTCAAAGCAAGAATGGAATCAGTTTCATTAAAGATACCCACTTCCCGACAAGCCCGCACCACCCCTTTAGGTGAGGCAATATCCATCCCTTCAACAGCACGCAAATAGCTTTGCGCCGCTTTCCAAACAGCTTCAAAAGTAAATTCAAAACGCTGAATAATTGCATCTCTTTCCATATCACCAGGATTTGGAATCTAAATAGCCTCTTTAAGCCGTGTAACAGCTCGTCTTGCGACCGCTATTCTTTCTTGCAGTCTTTCCATACAATGCCTTCCTTCTCTACTTTCTCGCTCAGTTCTATTGTTGCCTCTGCCAAATCAACCACATCAACACGATAAGGGATTACCGAATCTTCAAGAGTCTCACGCAGCCGCATTAAAATATCCGAAAATACCCCTTTTCCCAAATCCACTGCAATATCTATATCCGATGAATTTCGCTCTTCCCCACGCGCCCAAGAACCAAACAGATAAACCTTCACTGGATATCGTCCTATTTCCGTAAGCACAACCTCTTTAACCATTTCTAATATATGCTCACGCGGTAGCCGCTTAAAAACATTTGCATTTAAATCACTATCCATTTTCATCACCTATTTTTTGCGTAAAGACCTTTAGTATCCTGCATCTTAAATATTTTTTACCATCGGCCTGCCCCACGGAATTTACCACTGCATCATAAACATATTCAGTTGGATTGGGCTCATTAACAGCCTCGCTCAATCTGGACAAGGTCTTTTGGTAATTCTCGGCATTTTCTGCTACCTTATCAATATCCATAGCGACCTCCAAACTGCGTTTGCTACAGCTGACCTGCGGCATATAACCACGCATAAACCAACATCAAACTATAATACTCCATCTTTTTCACAGTTTTTGGTATCGTGGTATCTTGCGCCAGTTCCTTGGGAATTGTGCTGATAACTTCTGCTCTTATTATAGCAACAAATGCGGAAAAATAAAACAGCCACAGCATTTATCCGCTGCAGCCGCCCATGGTATTTTTCGCAATTCACATACCCAATGTGGAAAACTCAATTTTTGGAAAAAGATCAAGACACAAATTCCTGCTCTTTGTCCCTCTATATCGGAACGCCATCATCATATAATTCGTTCGAAGCAATATCTCATCCATTGTAACATTCAACTGTAATACCGTTAATACACACCACTTGAATTGCGATATTTTACCGCAACAATTGCAAAACTTGCTGTGGCTGCTGATTAGCCTGAGCCAGCATCGCCTGTCCAGCCTGCGTAATAATTTCAGACTTCTTGAGCTGCACCGTTTCTTTTGCTATGTCAATATCGCGAATACGTGATTCTGCGGCAGTAAGCTTTTCTTCACCATTTCCTACATTTGCAGCAATATGATCCAGCGCATTCTGGTAGGTTCCAAACTTAACCCTTTGAGTAGAAACAATTTGAATGGCATTATCAATATTACTTATGGATTTCTCCGCTTTATCAATAGAATCTACAAGAATATCATCAATGCCTAAGTTCGTTGTTCTCGCATCAAAAAGGTTGATAGTAAAGTGCTCATCCTCATTTGCCCCAACCTGCAATTTTAAATTTGCAAAACCACCCGCTGAATAAAATGGACTCCCATTTGGCAGACCAGCACTCACAATTTGAATACCAAGATTTGCTGCTACATCATGCGGTAAATCGGCACAAAGTGCTTGTGTAACTTGAGCAGCATTGGTAATACCATTATATGCTTTCCCGCCAGTTGCCTGTATAATTTGCAAATAGTCAGTAGCCGAACTAGCAAAGCCGCCAAATCCCATTACAAATGTTTGAATATCATCATTATCATAACCTGGAAGGACACTCGCCCCTTCAACTGCAACTTCTGCTGCTGCCTGGTTGCTTATCCCGGACTCATCCCCGGTATCTGACAATAAAATAAAAATCTTTTGTGAGCTTGGCCTATAACCCAGCGTACTTCCGATTGACCCTGCAGGAACAGCTTTCTCCATAATATCATACGGCCGTGTTGTATAAGAAGTTGTATGTCCGGCGGTATGATTAATATAGTCATTCAGTGTTTGTTTTAATACTGTTTTATCATTAGTAAAAGATGAAGAGTCATTTGGTGCTGCAGGCGTCTCGTTAACAAAAGCAATTTGTACATCACCTAACTGGGACATTTGATCAAAAAATGAATCCAACCCCTGCTCAACCAAATTTAGTGGGGGAGGACTTCCAGTTGCCATAGTACTAGACGTATCAAGGAGAAAGACCACATCAATTGCATTAGCAGGCGAAGGTGGCATTACTGTACCATTATTTCCCGCCGTCTGCTTAATCGCCTCTGGCGCTAACAGCCTAATTGTATTAAAATTCGTGCCATTTGCAATATCATTAATCGAATTTTTCAATTGATCAATTTCCTCTTGAATTGCCGCACGATCTGATTGCGTAAGCGTGCCATTGGCAGCTTGCACCGCAAGTTCCCGCATACGTTGTAAATTAGGATCCTGGATTTGGCCCAAGCCAGCTTCTGCTGTCTGTACCAGGGATATACCGTCCTGAATATTACGTTGCGCCTGAGTAAGCCCTCTAATCTGAGCTCTCATTCCTTCCGAAATCGACAAGCCAGCAGCATCATCTGCTGCCGAATTTATACGAAAACCAGTTGATAATTTTTTAAGTGAAACGGCAGAGCGCGCATCATTTTTAGCTGAATCATCCAATGCGTGAATTGACGCAAGATTATTGTTGATAATCATCTAGATTCCTCCCTGCAGATAACAATCTATATTATCTTTGCCAACACCTATTACTTATAGAAGAATCCTGTCTATCGTAATATTTTCCCGTAAAAGTCTTCTGTTTATGTTTATTGCTTTCAACTTGTAACATGCTATCAATAAAGTGACTATCGCTTTTTATTTCAAAGAGTATCCTCTTTCCATCCCCTGAACTTATAAAATCATCGCTTGTTATCTGATTGATTACCTTCTGCAACTGCTTGCGCTGGTGCACATATTTATAAAAAACTTCCATATCCTGATTTTTTAAACACATAACCATTTTCTTTAGTAATGAACGATAATCTATCCAAGCTTTTTCCGCTTCCGTAACTGTCTTATCACGTACCGCCTGTTTACAATGTCCTTTTCCCATTGCTAATATCCAAGCTTCCCTAAGGTCAGTAAGCAACAATTTAGCTTTAAGCAGCTCTTCTTTATCTTTTTTGATATTACCTTGAAATAAACAATATAAACAATATTCATATAAGGATAACCAAGTTTTTGATATTTCGTATTTCATATCCAATGTAATCATAAATTGACTGACTATATCTTGGGCGCGGAGGTTAGCGTTATGAGACTCTCGCCAATCTCCCAAATCAATTGCTTTAGTACTTTCATTAATAAATCGAATCGCACCGTTATATAAGAGTAACGTTAAATCAGCTGGTGATGCCGCTAAGATTTGTTGATTTCTATAGCAATCTTCCATGCTCATCCTCCATTATAATTTCGTTACTATTTATTATATCATAACTAAATGTAAAACAACTGCGTCATAGAACGTAGACGCAGTATTTAGTATGAAAACCTCAATTGGAAAATTAACTTCCACCCCCAACTCCTTCATCATTAGAAGTTAATCTTACAAAAAAGAAACAAAGGGTCTGTCTCCCTGTTTCCCTTCCCAATTCAATTAGCTTGTCTGATAATACAACCTTTGGAATCGATAAAACGCCGTATTACCGCAACTGTATAATCTAAATCTTTTACTTCCAAACCATGATGGCATCCTATATAAAATCCTCTTGTATTTATTCTTTTAGCAACAGGATATTGGTGTTCAATATCCCCAAATAAAGTTATATAGATCGGCTGATTTAAGAGCGGAAGCATGGGGCGACTTTCAATATTATTATCCTCCAAAAATCGAACGATATCTTCCCTCGAAAAATTGCTGGTTTCTTTGACAACGATAGGATACATCATAAATGAATGATCTACATATTCCGGGTACTGAGGCAATTGCAGATATTCCGCATACACCTTTAATTTGCTAGTCAGATAAGCAGCATTGCGTTTTCTTGTTTCCATGATATAATCTCGATTTTCTAATTGTGCCAGTCCCAGAGCCCCTTCTAATTCACCAATACGATAACTATAGCCCATTCTTACCATCATAAACCTTTTATCCATCACTGTTTTCATCCGTAGCTTACATACTGCATCAGCAGAGGATGCAATACACCTCTCACAAGTACATGCCCTGCCATGAGCAATAAGCGACCGGCTGATTTCAGCTAAATCTGTGTCACTAGTAATAATTACACCGCCGATTCCAGTAGTAATTGTATGTGCAACATAGGTACTAAAGGCAGCTATATCACTAAAGCTCCCTACCATTTTATCTTTGTAACTGGCAAAATGGGCCTCGGCACAATCTTCCACAATTTTAAGATTATGCTTTCTACTAAGCTTTACAATTGCATCCATCTCACAAGGCTGGCCAAATGTATGCACAGGCATAATAGCTACGGTCTTATCAGTAATTTTAGCTTCAATACGGTTAGGATTTATGTTATAAGTTATAGGATCAACATCGACAAAAACAGGTCTTAACCCAGCATGCATGCACGCATTAGATGAAGCAATAAAAGTAATAGCTGGCACTAATACTTCCGAACCTTCATCCCACTGATACTTTTCTTTTAAAGCTTCGAGTGCAACATGCAGTGCTGAGGTACCACTATTGCATGCGATGCCAGACTGTTGATTATGCAACTTAGCAAATTGCTTTTCAAATTTATATACGAATTCCCCCTGTGATAACCTTCCTGCATCAAGCGCCATATTTACATATTTTTTCTCCAGCTCACCGACATGAGCATAGCCTACGCCTATCTTATGCTGCATACTTCTCCTATCCTTTCTAAATAAAATGCATAGGTACGCGCAATCCCTTGCCGCATACTAAGTTTTGCCAGCCAGCCCCATGCTTCCTGTTTTGATATATCCACTAACTTTCGCTTCATCCCAGCGGGTTTAGTTGTATCATGCACAAAGACGCCGTGATAGCCAACAACATCGGCGATCATCTGATAATACTCATTAATGGTACAATCATAACCTAATCCAATGTTTAATAAATTCGGTAAAGTGGTAAAATTTTTTATTGCATAGATAACTGCATCAGCTAAATCCGCCGCATTCATAAATTCCCGCCGAACTGTTCCGTCCCCCCAAATTGTCACTGTTTCTTGGCCTGCTTGCTTTGCCTGATGCAATTTAGTAATAACAGCCGGAATCATATGCCCATAGTCTTCATTAAATTTGTCCCAGCGTCCATATAGATTACACGGAATCAGCGTTTTATATTGGTAATTCTTGTCCTCGCGTGAAATATATTCGCAAAGGCGAGCTGCCATAATTTTCGCAAGAGCATATCCTTCATTCGTGGGTTCCAGTTCGCCTTGCAAAATGTATTCTTCCTTAAGTGGATTAACTGCCTGCCGCGGATACATACAGGAACTGCCGAGATTAATAAACTTTTTCACACCGGTCTGCCTTGCCGCTAATATAATATTGCGTCCCATATCGAGGTTTTGTACTAAAAATGATACTGGATTATTTATATTGGCCTGTATGCCGCCAACCTTCCCCGCTGCATGTATAATCATATCTGGTTCAACTTTTTTAATATATTCTTCTAGTGCAGTATAGTTAAATAAATTAAGTTCGGCATGAGTAGGCGCCAATACCTCAAAATCTGATATTTCCTGATGTTCAAGTATATTCCTCCCTACCATACCCGAACCGCCTGTCAATAATACTCGCATAATATATGCCTCTTTCCAAAAAGTAGCTTAATAGGTAGCGAAACCATTTTCCTTACATAATAAATTGCGCTGCGCAATTTTCATATCTGCCTGAACCATCATTGACACTAATTCTGCTAATGTTGTTTTAGGTTGCCAATTAAGCTTTTCCTTGGCTTTTGTTGCATCCCCCAATAACAACTCTACTTCTGTAGGCCGAAAATAACGCGGATCAACTTCAACTATACAATCTCCCGTTACGGTATCAATTCCCTTTTCAGCAATGCCTTCTCCCTGCCACTTGATTTCAATCCCAACCTCTTTGAAAGCAAATTCCACAAATTCACGTACAGAATGAGTCTGTCCTGTGGCAATCACGAAATCATCAGGCTTGTCTTGCTGGAGAATAAGCCACATAGCTTCTACATAATCTTTAGCAAAACCCCAGTCTCGTTTGGCATTCAAATTTCCAAGATACAATTTTTTCTGAAGACCAAGCTTAATTTGTGCCACTGCCATCGTAATTTTGCGAGTAACAAAAGTTTCACCGCGTAAAGGAGATTCGTGATTAAATAATATACCATTACAGGCAAACATCTTATAGGCTTCCCGATAATTGACCGTAATCCAGTATCCATATATTTTAGCTGCTGCATAAGGACTGCGCGGATAAAAAGGAGTGGTTTCCCTTTGCGGCGTCTCCTGTACTAATCCATATAATTCGCTTGTAGATGCTTGATAAAACCTCGATTTTCCTTCCAATCCCAATATTCGAATTGCCTCAAGCAGTCTGAGTGTCCCAAGCCCATCAGCATTAGCGGTGTATTCGGGTGTTTCAAAGGACACTTGCACATGGCTTTGTGCTGCTAAATTATATATTTCATCAGGCTGTACATCCTGTATGATCCTTATTAAATTGGTTGAATCTGTCATATCACCATAATGAAGACGGAAAAGTGTATCTTCTTCATGAAGATCTTGATATATATGATCGATGCGCTGGGTATTAAAAAGTGAACTTCTTCTTTTTATACCGTGTACTTCATACCCTTTCTGCAACAGAAATTCTGCCAAATAAGCTCCATCCTGACCGGTAACCCCGGTAATTAGCGCTCTTTTCATCAGCATCCCACTCCCAAAGTTTTTTTGTCTATATCCTTAACTCTAGTTCAAACCAAACTGTTTACGATAAATTGCCGCTTTAATGGCCAGTATTCTTTCATTAACCTGACCCAAAGACTGATACTCAGCAATTAGCGACAATGCTTCTTCCCCATACCCCTTCTGCAGTAGAATTTCTAATTGCAAAATTAATTCAGTTAAAGATTTTTCCTTTTCTTTATTAGTTGCCGTTTCATTCTCACTATATTGTTTTATGCGAGGAGCAAATTGCTTAGCTAGTTCCGGATACCTAAAGGCTAATTGATTTTCGTAATACTCCAGAAACTCAGCGACTCTCCCATTTCGTTCAAAAATGGTGAGCATGGGTGAAAATAATTCGCAGATATGTGCTTTACCATCAACGGCAAAAAACAGCGTCATCGCTTTGTCGTCTAAGCTAAAATGCTCATATAACTTAACAAGTAATGCCGTTACTTCTTTATAATATGTCAAGAAGTAATCTATAGTGTAGGCGTCCTTTTCCACTTCCGCATACCTATTAAACAAAGCCAGATATTTTTCACAATATAGCATGCATTCTTGTAAATTTCCTAATTCCAAATGTGCTTGAGACAATAAAAAATATAAGTCAATGTATTCTTTCCCCAGTTTTAAGCCCTCTTGACAAACTTCAATTACCTTATCATTTTTTTTCATTTTATTCAAAATAAGTGCTAATTCTGTAATGACAAACATATATTCCGAAAAGTCAATATTGGCCGCCTTACCTGCATTATAAGCCTTGACAATAGCTTCATAGGCTTCAGTATCCTCATTTGCCAGTCTTTTTTCCACTGCAACCTGCTGCCAATAATGCACAGCTATTTCTCGTGCAGGCACAGGTTGAGGATTTCGCAGCATTTTTATATCTGTTTTCCAATTATTCACGACTTGCCTTGGCATATTTTCCATAGTAAAAGCTGCTATTCGCTCACTCTGCAAGAATGCCTGGATACTATAAAGATATTGTTGATAAACTTCATCACTCATCCCTTTCAAATAGCTATATAAGTCTTCGTATGAGGAAAAATCCCGTTTATCAATAAAGCATTCTTTAGGGATATGCTGCTCAATATTTCCGGCTCCCCAATATATGGGGACACAGCCTGCCGCAAAGCAATCCAGTATCTTTTCAGTGATATATCCATTGATTTGCTGTCCATTTTCATAGCAAATGGCAAAACGGTATGTTTCCAAAACCTGCTTTTTACTTTGTATCGCCCCCTTGTACGAGGGATATTCCTTTTCATCCCAGCCAATACCGTAAAAAGAAAAGTCTTGGGGATGATAATGTTCAAACCAACGAATAGCCTCAATCCGCTTTGAGTACAATTCCAGCGGATGCCCTCTGAATTTGTTTCCGGCAACAAGTGTACAAAAGTTTACTTTTTTGCTAATATCCTGATTAATCGTCTCTGGAAAATTAGTAGAAAAGTTAATCTTAAAATACTTTTTATTATCAATATAGTCATCATTCCAAGTAAAAATTTTATCAAAAAGTGTATGCATCCTAGTATCCCAGTTACGCGGCAATATTACCTGACTCTCATATAAAATAACATATTTAAGAACCTGATTAGTCCATTTACCAAGAATAAATTCCAACGGAACGCCAGGTATCTCTAAAAACAATACTATATCAGGTTTTATATTGCGTTCCTGAAAAACATCTAAAGTGTGGCATTCAGCACCCGCCTCTTCAATATACTGGTGTAAAAGACGATATACTTTCATACAGTCGTCCCGATTGAGCATACTGTCGGGATCAAAAATGGCGTCTTTATCACTTGGCGGATTAGTTGCAACACTCCAATACACGGCTAAAGATTTCTTATGATTAAATTGATCTATTCGTGGAGTTTCACTCTCTATTTTTTTATCTTCAAGCCGTGTTACCCATATCGAATTTAAAACATCTCTCATCCGTTGCTCGTAGGTGTGTTCATTATGCGCTCTTTCATGACTCTTTTGTACAATCTTCTCACGCTTCTCTTGATGTTGCAGAAAATACTGTATTTGCTGAGCACACTCTTCTGGGGTCGTATATACAGCAACCTCATCGCCGATTTTCAAATAATCTTCTAAGTGTAATACATAGTTGGTTAACTGAAATCCTCCTGATAACGGGATTTCAAAATTGCGGGCCTTAATTTGCTCCGCCCGTTTGGGATTTGTTTTCCATGCTTCATGTATTTCTTCATTGCACAAAACAAAGCGTATATCATTATTGGCACTATTCGATATATTAAGGTTTATTTTGCTTACACGAAAAATCTGCTCCATCTGCGCAAAAGAGACCCGTGAATTTGGCCAGCCAGCACCAAAACACTGCACATCAATGCCAAGTTCCTTAAGGCGCTGAATAAACCAGCCTCGATAATCATTGTATCCTCCGACAAAAGATACATCCATTAAATACTTCTCGTTTTTACGTAATGGGCCTATATTGGATGAATATGTTTGTCCAGCCCATTGTGATAAGATAGGTTCAATCCCTAGCTTCTTGTATTTTTCGATACATCCACAATCTGTTGTTGATACATATGTATAGTGTGGTGCATACCGTGAGGTATAAGATTCAAACCGCCAGCCATCATCACCGAACCAAGCGTAAGTTGTATATTTTTCCTTTAAAAAATCCAAAGTTTCAAAAGTAAACTGATCGTTATGAGGAAAAAATAAAATTAAGTCTGGCTTAAACTGTTCAGCCTTTTGGACGAGCATGCGTTGCATCTTCTCCTGATCACCTATATAATCATCATACCAATATGTCTCAACATGCTGAACTACTTTACATAAAGTTTCATAAAACCAAAGTTTTTCTCCTGATTCATCCCTATCTTTTTGACCATACTTCCATTGCATTCCTACAACCAATAACTTTTTAAGCCACTTTTTCCCCATAGTATACTTCTACCTTTCAATTATTTAATTATATACTTTTCAATCGCAATTTTAAAACAAGTAGCAATCAAAGTCATTTAGATAAAGTGACTGCACTTCATGTCCAGTGAATAATGCACGTTATAAACAGTACGAGTCTCATCCTCATTTTCTACAAATTTGGCTTTTGCAGTTTACTCCGCATGGAGCAAATCCGTTTAAAAGCAATACCCTTGCCAGATTCCGCGATAACCTCGGCAACAACTTCCATTACTGCTTCTTTATCGTAGGTTTTATTGTCGGCATGCTGATTAACGTCCCATACATCCCCAGATCGCGCCAATTAGCCATCCAAGAATAAGCTGCTTCCAACATATTACTTGTCACAATAATTGTAAAATCACAGCCCGTAATTACGGGGATGGCTTTACCTATCTGTATGTTCAATCGGGTCGCCAGGACAACATACTGTCATATTGGGAAGTGCCCTCATTAGTACTATATTTCAATGGAATGATGGATTGTCCGGCAGAGCCATACGAGGGGCCTGCGCCAACACCAATCAACCGTACATTTTGATTCATATAAGCAACATCGATAAACATCGATACGGACTTGTTCAATACAGCGCATGGAGTCTAGCTATATTAAGCTCATATTGCTGTTGTAAATCACATAAATTCTGATGATATGTTTTGCCCTCTTGCAAACCGGCCTTTATATAACGCAACCCTTGTTGCAAATAAATACCGCAGTAATTAGCCAATTCTTTTTCTGTTATCTTAAGTCGTAGATGTGCCGGAACAGCTTGACCGCTAATATAACCATTAAATAGCAGCAAATAGAACTTCGCTATACTTAATGCCTTATATTGCCCTGCATTATTAACTTTATTCCAATCGATTTCTGCCAAAAATATTTCTACCGAAAAATGCGCAATAATATATTCATATATTATAATTGATGCTTTTATCCGCTTTTTAATATTATGGGAGTCATTCTCGCCATGAATACGATAATTAATAACAGGTTTATCGACTTTTCCATACTTCCATCCGTATCTAAGAAAATGCAATTGTGTAAGAGTGTCAGCAGAAAAATCATTAACATCATTCTCTGGCATAATCCATTCAATATTATTTTTTTCGAGAAAGGACTTTCGTTGCATGCCAAACATCGGTATAACGCCTGAACCTGTTTCAAAAATATGCCTCACAATATACTCCGGAGTATGCACAACATAATTCCATTCCCCAGTTTTATTGCCTAATTCATCAATAATATTTAAATCACTATATACATAGTCAATATCTATATGACTTTCTAAATACTCAACAAAACGGCTAACCGCATCCGGTTCTAAGCAGTCATCGCAACATAGCCATTGATAATATTTCCCACTGCCGAGTTTCGGAATTTCCTTAATTCCTTGGACTGGGCCTCCTGAGTTAACTTCATGAAATATACCCTTTATATTTTTATGTTTTTTCTCGTATTTACGAATAATATCTTGTGATCCATCTGTAGAACAATTATCAATTAAAAGAATTTCAATATGCGGATAATTTTGACCTATCACAGATTTAATGCACCTTTCTAAGTATTTCCGAGCATTGTATACTGTAATTCCGACCGTTACGATAGGCTGGCGCTGACTGTGCTGGTTTTCCTTCAGAGAATTTCTATTTTTTTTTTGAAGTTCACATACTGTATTATTTAAAGTTTGCAATACATTTCTTTTATCATAATAATCTTCGACAAATTTTCTATAACGCTTTGAATCATACTCTGAATTAAAAAGCATAGCAACTGCTTCATCAATACTATTCCACAAATAGCTGCTATCATATATACCGCGCGCCCCAACAAAATTATGAACAAGTGGCTTTATTCCTTTAGCCATTGCTTGCATAACACTTATATTTTGAGACTCAAGCACACTTGTACATAAAATATAGTTCTTGTCTTCCATCCAATGATCCAGATCACTTTGCCAACCTGTAAAAATCACATTATTTTCAATCCCGAATTCCTTTGTCATTTGCTGAAAATATAGGACATCGCGGTGATCCTGAAACTGGCCGGCAATATATAGCTTATAACGATTATCTTTGTCGTATATCGCTTTAAAGGCATGAATCAGCAGCATCGGTCCCTTTTTGTAGTTGATATATCCGACATAAGCAATATTAAAACCGGGTTGACATTTTTTAAAATGAAATTTTTCTAAATCTATACCATTAGGGATTACTACGGTCTTATCTCGTGGCACAGCATACTGTGACACAACAAAATCACGAATATGTTCAGCA
Organism: Pelosinus sp.; assembly: GCA_021372375.1. GTDB lineage: Bacteria > Bacillota > Negativicutes > Propionisporales > Propionisporaceae > JAJFUN01. The sequence continues at coordinate 33,225 of JAJFUN010000124.1, forward strand.
ACTAAAATCAAACAGTCGACATTATCCCATTTAACTTGGGCTGGGTAATCGGTAAACGCTTCATAGCTGTGCAGTCTGCAGACAATCGTCTTCTTGGCGGCGATTGGCCGCCTGCTTGCATAATTTATCAGTTCATCGCACCACTCAAACCAACATATATCTGCCCAGCCCATTAGTTTATCAATTTCACCCATCTGTTGTGGCTGACATTTTTTAACTTCAAAAGACTCTGAAAGAATTGTCACTACATCGTGCAAAAAGCTGTCCATCTGAGGTTTTACAAAAATAGCGAGCTTTTGTTTAGGAATATTATTTTTTGCAGTCAATTCCGTCTTGATTCGTAATTGTGCCGCTGCAACTACTTCTTTGTTTTCCTCATCGGCACAACTGGCTAACTTATCATAAAGCTTTTCCGCTGCCACAAAATCGCCTTGGCATTCTAATAAATATGCTTTATTAAACAACAAATCAAAACTTTGCGGATTAATACCTAAGCCTTCCTCAATTACTGCGTCGGCATTTCCTATTTCACCTTTCATTAGCGCAATAACAGCCTCTATTGAAATAGCCTCTATCTCTTTAGGAAACAAGCACCTGTATTCGCGCAATAATTCAGTTGCAGGCTCTAACTGCTGCTTATCAACCAGTTGATGTATTGTTGCTAAAATCTCATCTTTGCTAAGCATCTTTGTACTCACCCCTACTCTGCTATGCTATTGTATAGCAGGCATTTGTTTGCAAAACACTTCCGCTTTCAGCTTTAATAAGCGTACATCTTTTCCTACGATTTTCTCACCTTGCTCAATAACTGAAGCTGCCTCCTTATAATTACCTTCATCAATCATCGTTCTTAATTGTACAAGAAGTTCGCTCAGTAAACCCTCCATAGATTTGTGCGCGACATTCTCACTTTGTAAGTCCTGCAGCAATATTTCAATGCCTCTCTTCATTTCAGGAAAAGCCTGTAGCGCCAGACGCAGATATCTCGCATAATCATCTTTATGGGCTTCATGATTAATTTTGGCATAATATATGTACAATAAAAATACCTCTTCGTCATTTTTGAGTTCATATACCATCTCATTATTAATTATAAAAGCACTGTACACCGCCTGGATATAAGAAATTCCTTCTACCATATAACTCGTAAAAATATCATTATATTGTCTACTATCAAGCTTATTTAATAGTAATGCATAGCGGGCCAATATCTTATTTAGCTTACAATCGGCAAAATTCTGACTACTGCCTTGCTTTTGCAAATAAGTGTAGATAACCTCGCATAAATCGTCGTATTTCTTAGCAATATGGTCAAACGCACAGCCTAGCCAAATCTCTTTGAAACTTGTAAGTATTTTTCCCAAAGAGTAGTTCCATTTTAACAAATAATAGAATATATCGCTGCAATACACTGGCAAATTTACAACCACTAATTTTTCCACGTCAGCAAACGTTTCGGCTGATACATTACCGTTATAATCATCGATTATCAGCCTGCACAGCAAACCAAAGTCAGCTTCAAGATCCACAAAAGCCGTCGCAATTTTCAATTTAAGCGATTGTTCAACTCTTGTCATTCTCTTGGCAACTTCCTCAAGGAAAATTGTGCGACAATCAGGATTTACGCGTGTATCATAATAAACACGAAGCTCCGCAGTTTTCCCTAAAGCCAAATAAAGCTCCATAATTGTCAGCAAATTATCGTTGACAAACTTAGTATCAGTAACCTTCTCCGCATAATACAAAGCCTTTTCAAAACAAGCTTGTTTCTTTAGCATACGCGATAAATTGTAATAAACCATCTGCACAAAACCAAGCGTATACTCTATAATAGTCATATCCCGTTCTTGCTGCGTTTTACGTTTTTCCAGCAATGATAAATATTTTTCGAAATACTTAGCAGCCTCCGGATAATTATCGGTCATGGCTTGTGATTCAGCATAATAGTAATAGACATCTACATAGCCTTCTTGTATGTCCATAGATTCCCGGCAAACTTCAGCCACTCTTTGATACATCTCTTCATGCTGATAGACTAAAATCAATTGTAATAAAACAAACATATAATTCGGTGTTTTTTTGGTCGGCAGTAAAGAGTATGCTTTTTCCGCATACTCAATAGCCTCTTTGAAATCATTATGCATCGCATATGTCACAGACATTTGCGACCAATAATAAATATTTTTAGGGTCCTTTTCCAATTCCTGTTTTAATATCGCGGCAGTACGACTAAATTTGCGCTCCATTAAATCCTTATCATTAGAAACATAACCATAATGCAGGAGATACACCTCTGGAATAGCCAGTGTCTCACCACGAAATACGGCCTGATTATGTACTGCCCCTTCATAATGAAAATTTCCATCATTTTTAAATAAACGAAAACCCAATTGCGCGGTATAATTTTCTGTTTCAATATCTACAATATTTTTACCGGTAATTGCGATAGCGCCATACTTTTTCCGCTTAGGCGAAACCAGGAAATCTATCAGTGGCTGCGATACTTCTAAAATTTCATCGCCGTCCATAATATAAATCCACTCGCCTTGGGCATAGCTGATTGTAGTATTACGCATCACTGAAAAATCGTTATCCCATGCATGATAATATACTTTATCAGTAAATTTTTTAGCTATTTCTACCGTAGAATCCGTCGATCCTGTATCCACAATAATAAGTTCAGACTGAACTGCTTCCCGCAGGGCTTGGAGGCTCTGCAGACTGCGTTGTAAATATTTTTCCTCATTTTTAACCATCATACATATGCTAAGTCTCATCATAAAACCTCCTCAAATATCGGCATACTCTTTAGCCATAAATAATAGACTATATACAAAACTCCAAAAAAATTCTCTATATAGCCTACCATCTTTCCATATATTATTATTTTAAAAGAGACTCCGGATAATCCAGAGTCTCTTTTAATTTGTAACCTAAGTGATTAGCCTTGCAGTAATTGTAATACTGACTGCGGCTGTTGATTGGCTTTGGCCAGCATTGCATTGGCAGCCTGCGACAAAATATTGTTCTTCTGATAAGTCATCATTTCCGAAGACATATCTACATCGCGGATACGTGATTCGGAGCTAGTGATGTTTTCATTAGAAGTATTCAAGTTGTCAATAGTATTAGTCAAGCGGTTTTGATAAGCACCAAGTGACGAACGCTGTTTGGATACTGCATTGATAGCTTTATCAATTGCAGTAATTGCTTTATTTGCATTATCCTGTGTGCTTACATTGATACCAGCAACAACATTAGCATTTGCAGCTACGTCTCTGTTATTCAAAACAGCAGCAGTAGATATCACTGACTTAGCAATAAAGCTGGCAGTAGCAGCACTAGCGCCTAACTTGCTGTAATCAAAGGAAAGATTTACTGTTTTATCTAAGTTGCTGTCGCCAACAGTTGCAGCAGTGTCACCTTTGTGTACGGTAACAGAAGAACCTACATTTTTGCCGCCTGAAGTCAATTGCAGAGTAGTCTGTGCAGTTTTCATACCGAAACTGAAAGTATCGCCCGCAGCCACGGTAGCAGCAGCAAATTTCATAGTCATGCCATCAATATTTACACCGGCAGTGAAATCACCATTTACAGTAGTCCAGCTAGTACCATTATCAGTCGAATAAGCAACGCTGTTAACAGCAGTAGCACCCGAATTAACACTAGCTACTTTTACTAAATAGTTAGCATCAGCAGTACCAGTAAATCCACTTGCTGCAGTTATTGAAAGAGTAGCTGCCGAACCAGAAGTTTTGTAAGTCTGGGTAGTAGTTCTGCTGAAAGTAGCTGCAGTATGACTGGTAATTTTGATCTGGTAGCTTGTCTTATCATCAAAACTTCTTGATACATTAGAAATATTCAGTCCAGTAGTACCAGCTTTAACAGTAGCAGCTGTAATAATATTACTAGCTACACCTAAGCTCTGCGCATCCATAGCACTTACTGATACGTCCATATTCTGGTTAGCGTTAGCGCCGATATGGAAAGTATCGCTAAGTCCACCAGCAAGCAGGTTTTGTGTATTGAACTCAGTAGTATTGGAGATACGGCTGATTTCTTTTGCTAGTTGGTCAACTTCGCCTTGGATTTTACCGCGGTCATCAGCAGTATTGGTATCATTGGCAGACTGTACAGCAAGTTCTCTCATTCTTTGCAGAATGCTATGAGTCTGATCCAAACCACCTTCTGCAGTCTGCAGCATGGAAATACCATCTTGTGCATTAGCGCCAGCTTGTTTCAAGCCGCTGATCTGGCCTCTCATTTTTTCGGAAATTGCAAGACCTGCTGCATCATCAGATGCACCGTTGATGCGTTGACCTGTTGATAATTTCTGCAAGGAACTGTTAGTTGCTTTGTTGTTTTTACCCAAAGCGTTAAGGGTATTCATTGCTGAGATATTATGATTGATAATCATTTGTATATTCCTCCCTGATTTTAATATTAGGCATCCATGCCCAATGTATTTGCCCTTGGTACTCTTTTCGATTACCCCGGCCGGTTGTAATAAAAAGAGCATTTATTAGCTTCAATATTATTATCGTAGGGGTTTGTAAATATATTAAGAGTTTATTTAGTTTTTTTGCAGAAATTTGTGATTTTTATTTTGTAAAAAAAATAGGAAGCAATGGTTTATCGCTCCCTATGGTTCCCTACCTACTCGTATTTAAATAATTACCGGCATAATTTATGCTTCCTTCGTACTTCTGCACTACATTTTCTTGCTGCTTCATTGCATTAAAGACCATGTGAAAACATTTTAGCATTTCCGCATTTGCCAGTTTAATCTGCTGCAGCAGTGCTTTTCCGGCTGATGAAGTGTAATAAGCTTCATCCGGCAATTTTTCAATTTGTTGCTGTAACACGCCGCGTTGATCCACTAATGCGAAAAACAGTTCTAAATCCCTCTGCATTATAAATTTTTTCATTTCTTCTGTGAGAAACAAATAATCCTGCCACTTCTCTTGAAGCTCTGTGTTTTCCATATTATTTTCCTGCAGCCTTCGCTAAACGTACCTGCTTCATAGCTTGTACCCAGGTATCACGAAATTCCACCAGCAGCTTTTTAGCCTGTTCCAGTAGTTCTTTATCCTTTTTTATATTTCCCTGTACCAAACAATGCAAAATATACTCTTCTAGAATCAGCCAGTTTTCTGCAATCTCATATTTGGTATCGGTGGTAACCATCAGCTCGTGTACAATATTTTGCGCCCGCATATTTTTGTGATGCGCCTTTTCGATATTGTTTTCGTCAAGCGCTTGTATACTTTCCGTAACGAAACGAATGGCGCCATTATATAGCATCAAGGTCAATTCCTCCGGCGATGCTGTCATAACTTGTTGTTGTCTATAGGCGTTAGCTGTATTCGCAGCATTCATGCCAAATCCCCCTTATTTCTGACTAAATATGTGTTGACAAATTTCCAAGCTCTTCATTTATGCTTATGATCCCAGTAAGGAAGATAATTGACTTGTTTGGCTATTCAACTTAGACAAGGCTGTTTCCATTTTGCTATACGTATTATAATATCCCTTTTCTATGTTTTGCAACCTTGTATACATATCAGTTATTTGAGTAGTATAATCCTTATACTGCTTACCTAAGACACTACTAACGTCTCCCGTAGTTGCTGCCGTAGTTCCTGCTTGACTCTTAATACTATCAGCAGCAATTTTTAGATAATTGCTTAGTCTTACGGCAATCCCATTTTTACTAGAATTAAAACTACTCGAACTAGTACTTGTGGTACTAGTACTGCTATCTGTTGTCCCAAAGATCTTGTAAACCGCATCTGGATCATCTTGCAGCGCTTTGCGCAGTGCATCTTCATCTACATACAGTTTACCTTCTTCAGTATAGTCTGAGCTAGTCGTAATCCCAATACTTGAAGCACTTTTGTATTTCCCATCAATACCGGAAACTGAACTCGAAAAAGCATCGCGCATTGAATTTGCCAAGTCTTTTAAGGTAGAATCATTATGGAGCAGGCCTGTCTTGGCCTTGGTCGTCCAGAGTGATATATCATCATCTTTCATCGCCGACTTCTGATCATCGGTCAGTGGCAGATAATTGCTGTCATATTTTTCATCCACTTTGGTATTAATAGAACTCAGCATGGTATTATATGCGCTGACAAAATCTTTGACGCTTTTGATTACGGCTTCGGTGTCATTCTGCACCGAGACGGTAGATGTACCGGTTGACTGCAGATTATACGAAATACCAGCCATAGTAAATTTATTACTAGACTGCGTTGTAGTAACACCATCAATCTTCACCAGCGCATCTTGTCCGCTTTGTGAATTAAGATGCAACGTATTGGACATGAAATTCTGCGCCGTAGCATCGCTCCCACTTAGATCCAGCGTAGCACCTGTGGTGTGTGCTTTTAGCGTAAGCTTTCCATGATCAAAACTGGCATCCACAAGCGGTGTTACCCCATCACTTGCTTTAAGCCCATTAAGCCCACTCAGTATTGTCTGCATCGAATCACTGTACTTAAAGTCTACCGTTTTACTAGTAGTACCATCTGAAACCTTAACGACAAACGGAGTATCATTGCCCGCAACCAGCGGCGCTGTTGTATCAAAACCAACGGTTGCCGTACTAATAGCCCCAGTTGTTTTGTTAATGGTAGAACTTGCATCCACAATACCTGTTAATTTGAGCTGATTTTGTAAAAAGCTAATTGCCCCTGCATCACTACCAGTTAATTGAATCGGATTCGCATCCTCTTTTGCTTTAAGAATAAAGTGACCTGTACTATCCATACTGGCAAAAGCCGCCTGATTTCCACTGCTATCTTTGATATTATTGATTTGTGTCATAATATCACTCAGTGAAGTCTTGGTGGTATCTACCGCAATGTTCGCTGTAGCCCCGCCTACACTAACCGCCAAGTTAAAACTGCCGGCTAGGCCGGAAAACTGACTTGCCAAATTAGCAGTATCTGAAAATCCTACAGCGGCACTGCTAGTAATGCCACTAGTAGTTACATTAGCAAGTGCACTCAATTTCAATTTATTGGACACAAAATCCAGGCCCTGCGTGCTGCTACCGCTAAAATCAATCCCGGTACTAGACCCAATCCCATTTGTGTACAGAAAGAAACGATCTTGAGTAGCATCATAAGATGCTGAGACACCTGCGCCTGCTTTATTAATAGAACTTACTAAATCATTAATGCTTTTTGAAGTATCGACTGTAACTGTTTTCCCATTTATATGAATATCAAAAGTACCACTTGTGCCACTTGTACCAAATTGAGTTGCTATACTACTTTTACTAGTGCCTGTAGTAATTTTATCTGTACTAGACTGAGTTACACCACTCGCCAGCTGCACCACATTAATACTATGATTAATGGTCGCAGCATCGCCATTGGCTGTCGCAGTCACCGCCGTACTATTACTGGAAACCACACTTTTCGCCGCCAACGTGCTCTTCATCTGAAAGTTAAATACTTTATTATTTCTAAAATCGTTAGTGCTAGTATAAAAGCTATTATATGCTTCTTTTCTCCAGCCTACAACTGTCTGTTTTTGAATTAGTTTATCATACGGCATACGCTTTGCCGACATTAATTTTTCTACCATCGAATCTACATCAATCCCCGAACCACTGAGCCCATAAGTATGATTGTTGGTATTGCCAAAACTGGTCACACCGCTTGTACTCATTGTAACACCTCCCACATAAAATCAAACCTTATGCCTTTTTATCTAATAATGCACCGACACAATCACGAATCCGCGCCAACGTATCTAGCATTTCTTTACTCGGCACTTCCTTGATAACCTTATTTGTCTTAGTATCAACAACCTGCACTATCAGCTCTTGCATTTTGGAATGAAAAGCAAACCGGATATCTGTATTGATGGATTCCATAAAATTATTCAATCCATCGGTAATATCTTGCAAATGTTCCTTCGTAAGATGCTGCTTGCTATCGTCTACCTTATTGGTACTTTGCTGTTCATTACCCTGTGTAAATTTGGTGGTACTATTAATATCACCCTCTGCTTGCCCCACAGCTGATTCGGTTTGATAATTCACAGGTTTCGCCGCAGTTGCCAACGCTGAAACTGAATAGCTGCCAACCGTTTTAATATCCACTACACATACCTCCAAAATAGGTCTTCTCTGCAATTGCTATATACATATTATCGTATATTGCAGAAAAAACTTTAGCAAACTATTTTTTTGTTGGCACATCTTTTAGAAAGGCCAACAATTCTGGCTGCGATAGCACTGCAACTTGCTTATTTTCGACTATAATCGAATCATAAATTTCACCACGATAAATCTTTACCTCACGAGGTGCATCAATTGCTAGTCGAATATTATCACCTTTAATATCCACTACTGTGACAACAATATTATTGCCAATGACAATTCGCTCGCCAATTCGCCGTGTCAGTGCAAGCACGTTATTTGCCCCCTTTACCAGGTTCTTTAGCAAAACCCTGCGGAAATAGACGATGGCGAATTTGGTAAGGACTTTTTTCTAAGACAAATTGTATTGCCCGACGATTCACCAGATTGATAATAACAGGCGCCAAAAGATTGGCTGTCATTTCTTCCGGATTCTCAGGCACTCTGACCATACTCATAATTTGCAGTACATCTGCTTCATTAAAGCCAAACTCCTCGGCAATCTCATCTTTAATTTCAAACTCATAATCAGAGAAAAATGAAAATGGATCAACAATAATAAAGGTTAAGTTTGGTTCTCTTGTTGATTGTAAAAACGAAAATGGATTGCCTTCCTGTACAGCTAAGAGGGCAAATTCCTTTTCATCTAAAAAACCCGGCACACCATAAGGAAAATGAATAAGCTCACTTTCATCAATTTCGATCTCACCCAGCCGCGTAGACTGAATTAACATATTGTACACCTCTTCAATTATTTCGCTATACTCCGACGTCTACTTTGCTGTCCATAGCGCGAAAATGGACTTCCGGGTACTGCAGCATGGTAATATCCACCGTACCTCGCTCTAGATTCCCTGTGGCAGTACCATACACTGCCTGAATATTTAATTTTCCTGGGTTAACCTCAATTTCTGCCTCATGCGTCACAACCTTTATCGAAGGTTCGGCCACACTGGCAATGTTAATCTCCACAGGTTTAGAGTTCATAGCCTCTTTAGCAAAGCGTATAAAGGGATTGCCCTTACCCAAACTTTTTGCGATAATAGCCCCTTCACGTGCCGCTTTAGCGGTATATTCCTGAATTGCTTTCATACCCTTTTGCGCCTTTTCCCGATCAAAATCCACATTGTTACGAAACCCGCGAGAATAATCACTGGGATAGTTATCAATTGTTACCTCAGCCGCCGGTGTATGAAATTTCATAGTCAATGGTTCTGAAGACATTTCGACATGCGGATCAGTAGTCTTTAACTCTAAAAATGGGTCCTTTATATCCATGCGGGCTTTAGCATTAGTCTGTACTGCTTTAAGCTCTAGCATGTTCTTTCACCTCCACTTGCCTAGATTAAGAAACTACTTCAGAAAATCCACCAGTGAGGTTTGCATAATCTTTCCGCCTACAGCTAAGGCCGCACGATACACATTTTGAATGGTATTATAATCCGTAATCGCTTGTGCCATATCGAGGCCGTCATTTGTTCCCTGATCATCTTCAATTTGCGTACGTTCATTATCCATCATATTGCTGGTCATCTCATACATACTCATCCGCGCCCCCAGCTCAGTTTGGGCCTTCAGCTGTAATTTGTGATCATCGTCAATATACTGGGTACCTACCGCAGAAAGCCACTTGGTATCAGGACCTTTGCCTTGTGGCAACGTAAAAGAGTAACGATCATTAAGTGTGTTATTGGCATTTGCGTCAATACTCAGACTCAAATACTGCGTAGTATTAGGAATTTGTAATTTTAACGCAGTAGTAGGCGGAACTCCAGGCGTAATCGTAATTGGCGAGTTTGGATCAGCAGTTATATTATAAGTATCCGCATTAGTATTTAATTTGTTGGTAGGAATTCTGAGCACCTGCCCCCCTGCACCTAAAGAAATCACCGCCACAGTAGAGGAAGTATTGGTATCCGTATTCGTCGCAGTTTCATACGTGATTGTCGCAGCAGGAACACCATTCACATTTGCTCCTGTCACCTTACCATCACTATCCACCTGAATATTATCAACCGTGCAAGGCATCGCAAGCCCAGTGCTGCCGCCGACAGTAGCAGTCGCACCATTACTATTCGTCTGACTCACTTTATAATTGCTGATAGATGTCCAGCTAGCACCATTATCTGTAGAATAGGATGCTTGAGTAACTGTTCCATTACTATCTGTGCCATCGATTTTTACGCTATAAGAAATATTTGCCGTTCCTGCATAATTACCTGAAAGGGTAACTGCGCCGCCTTTTGCATTAGACTGCCCAATTTGGAACGCATCTTGCGGCACACGGAAGGAATAAACATCACCTTGAGAGGTTTGTGGCTGTACGGAATAGATGTCACCCGCAACGGTATTCGGGTTTGTTTTTAAGCTAATGACCGTCCCATCCGGCAAAGCCACCGTGCTTTGCGCTGTACTGGTCGTAGCATCAATAGAAGCCGGCGATGCCGGCGCCGGTGCTGTCGGCAAAGGTGTCCAGTGTACCCCATCTGTAGAATAGGAAGCACCCGTAATTTGGCCTGCATTTGCCGCTGGAGCAGCAACAACCGCCCCAACCCTTACCTTATATCCGCTATTATCGACAACTGACGCATTACCGCCTAACACATTACTTTGCGATATGGTAGACCCTGTGCTATTAAAGTCCACACGATAGGTATCCTTAATATCCGACGGAGTACTTGGAGGCACCGTACTTGGTATATTATTATTGTTTTTAGCAATATCGATAACTCGTCCATTGGGTAAAGTAAGTGAAGTTTTTTGCGAATTACTTATATCGATTTCGTTTGCTGTATTAAAATTTATCCAATTAGCTCCATTATCTGTTGAATATGCCGCGCCTTGCACTTGTCCACCGACAACGCTAGTAAAACATATTTGATACGACCCGCTGCTGCCGGATATAGTCGCCGCACCGCCTAAAGAATTACTTTGGATAATACTCAAGCTTTTGCTCGCATCTACATCATAAGTATTGGAAACTGCATTATTGGCATTCTTAGCTATATTTATCACTCTGCCGTCTGGTAGAGTAAGCGCCGTATTATTAGGATCAGATGTACTATCAAGTTCAGCAGCTTTAGTCGCAGTATTACCCGTATTAAACGGAATAAAAGCGCCACCATTAATCGAATAGGAGGCAGCTGTTACCTGACCCCCAGCTCCTACCGCATCAATCTGCACTTTATAATTCGATACTGCACTCTTCGTAACTATAATAGCCCCACCATTTGGATTTGTTTGATCTACCTTGGCGCCATCAGTAATATTAAACTTCACACCGTCATCAAAAGCAACTATTGCTGGGTTTTTCGTCGTATCTAACGAGCTGCCTGTCCCTGGTTTACCTACAGCAGTCCAGCTATTACCTCCATCTGTAGAATAAGAGGCTCCCGTTACCCGCCCGGAATGATCTACTCCATCAACTCGCACATCATAGCTTTTAAAGCCAGCTCCGGTGTATTTCCCGCCAACCGTACCAATTCCACCATTTTGATTGGTTTGCTGTACGCTGGATGTTTTCTCCATCTCATCCTTAATTTCTAATAGATGATTGAGTACGTCTAGTGTCTGCTGGCCATATACCGTACTGGTCGAGCCAAAAATATTCGTGCCATTCAAGTTTACGCTATCCCGATTAGTATTCGATGCCCCATCTTGAATAGGCATGGAAATGAGACTGGTATCGCCATTATATACCACAATTTCTTTGGTCAAATTAGAATTGGGATCTTTAATCGTTTTGCGTTCAAACGGCTGCGTCGAATCATTTTGTCCAGCAAATAGATATCGATCACCGACTTTAGTATTACCTAATGAAACAACTTGGTTAATAAGTCCATCAATTTGAGCCCCAATGGTATGTATATCACCTGGGGTTTTTGTATCATCCGCACTGACAACCAGTTCTTTGGCTTTAATCATAATCGAACTCATATCTGACATGACACCATCCGTATTATTCATCCAAGACTGGGCATCACTCAAATTTTGCGAAAACTGCACATTTTTAGCTAAGCTAGTCGCAAATTTCAGACTACGCACTGCCCTGACCGGATTATCAGAAGGACGATGAATGGACTTGCCATCCGAAAGCTGTTCTTGAATATTATTCTGTTTTTCCAGCGAGCTATTGAGACTGTTTAAATAGTTATAACTCATCATCTTATTCGTTATTCGCATGACCATTCACTCCTTACCTGACCGCACTGATTAATGTATCGAGCATATCACTCATTGTCGTCATCATACGTGCTGCCGCATTATAGCCTTTTTGATATTGAATCATTTTAGTCATTTCTTCATCTAGACTTACACCGGAAACAGATTGCCTGGCATTGTTTATCTGATCAACCAATGTCTTTTGGTTAGTCTCTGATCGCTGCGCATCCTGGCGCTGTACCCCTAGTTCACCAATCAAGGAAGAATAATAACCATCCAGTGACATGTTCCCCAAAGTACTTGATGTATCTGTTTTAAGCCGTTTGCACAATAACGTAGCATTGTCACCACTAGCCACATTGCCTTTAGATACTGTGAAATAATATTGATCACTTGTCGTGTTGTCCGCATCTGTCGCAATATTCATATTGAGATTCACGCCACTGACCGTAATAGGAAAAGTACCGTCTGTAGCATTCGCACTCGAATTAGTCCAGGTAACCCCGCCATCCAAAGAATACTTTACTGTTTTCACTTTTCCTAAGGTTGTGCTCCCTGCAGTGGTATCAAGTGTTACCGGCTGGACAATTACTGAAGTAGCTGTATCACCATTGGTATAACTGCCACTTGCTGAAACAATGTTAGCTGCACCGCTATTACTATTACTTTGGGTTACCGAAATATTACTATCTGCACTATGGTCGGTTAGCGAAAACGTATAAGTATCGCCAATGGCATTAGCAGCGCTGGTTTTCAAATAGATGTCCACATCAAGACCATTCACATTACTTAAATTATAATGAGGTGGACTAGTAACAGGCGTAACAGGTGTAGAAGGCGTCCATGTAGTACCTCCATCACTCGAATATTCTATATTGGCTGGATCATTTGGGCTTCCCGCCGTAGTTGTCTTAATCCTAACCTGAACTTGCGTAGGTATATTTCCCTGTGTATAACCAGATCCACCAGCATGATTTGTGGCAAATACAGTCATGCCGCTGCCAACACTATTCGACTGCGTCACCCCAATGCTTGCACCTGACGTTTTTGCCGCAATCAAGGCGGTGCCGCCACTTGCAAACAAGGCTGGACACACACCAAGTTCGGTAATCCATTTATCTTTGGTATATCCGATTGTTGCATTCGATGTGTAATCAAGTCCGTTCGCACCAAAAAAGTTGTTACCAGTGCTATTATCCGAACCATAACCACTGCGATGGACGGTATTAAAGTCCTGCAGCAAGAACTGGCTCATACTGCTAAGATCATTCAAATACCCTTTGACGCCACTAGTTGTTGAGTCACGCATATCCATCAAGCTCTTCATTTCACCATTTTTAAACTCAATAACCTGTTCCGGTGAAGAACCCGCGATTTTCACCTTTTCTATCACATAGCCATAGTCTGTATCATTGGATTGTGTCAGTGCCAGTTTGGTTGAGCTGCTGCTGTCAGCTAGCACATAGCCGCTGCCTGTCTGCACAATATAATTCCCTTTTGCATCCTCTGTCACATGCGTATCAATAAGAGAGGACAGCTGATCGCACAAATAATCGCGACGATCACGCAAATCATTGGCATGATCTGTGCCTGCTGCTTCCACCGAAAAAATCTTTTTATTAAGCTGCGAAATCTCGTCGGTATATTGATTGATGGTATTCACGTTTTTACTAATCGAGTCATTGATGTCAGAAACCATATTTTTTAGTTGCGTGGCACTAGCTTGAATAGAATTGACCAGCGCTACACCATTTTCACGAACCGCGGTGCGTGCTCCATCGTCAGAGGCATTAGTCCCCAGTGTTTGCCAAGAACTCCAAAATTTATTAAACACTGTCTGAATGCCTGTATCAGAAGGTTCACCAAATGAACCTTCGATTTTTCCGAGTAATGCCTCGGTATTGGTATTACACGAAAGAGTCGAGTTCTCTTTCCAATACTGTTTATCCATAAGCGTATCCCTGGCCCGCGTAATAGATGCAACCGAAACCCCGGTCCCAATCTGATACGATCCATTCTCACTATCAATTGTCTGTGGATTTGTAGTTACCAAATTAACACTTTGCCGTGAATACCCATCGGTATTGGCATTGGTAACATTGTGTCCTGCTGTATCCATTCCCGTCTGATTGGCAAATACACCACGTACAACGGTGTTAAAACCGGCAAAAGTAGATCTCACTCTATCAACTCCTATACTTTACGATCAATCAAAAGACGGCTGCGTGCCGCGCTGCCTGCCTGATTCGTACTATTATTCGTTGGGGTATATGTTGAATCTGCATTATTTTGCAAAAGCAGGTTTATATTACAATTTACAAAAAAAAGTGCCTGCTGTGTAAGCCGGGCATTAAGCGCATTAAGTTCAGTAAGTTCATTAATAATAGTTTTCAAGCGCTCACCTGCCTTATGGACTAGATCTTGCATCTTCTCATGCACAGACAATTTTTCCAGTTCAGTCATATTTAGCTCTTCCGGCTTTCTGCCATAATGAATAGCCAGTTCCCCCATCAGCTGTATTCTAGCCGTTTCAAATTTATTAGCCTGTAATACTAGTACTTCCTCTTGTTTAACAATAGGTGGCAAATTCTGCGCTTTACCTGACACTAAGACGTCTTGTTTTGTTTTACTTAGTGCCAATAATTCCGCATACAAATCCGCACTTTTATTCAATAAAAATATGAGATTTTCCCACTTTTGTCTCACAACAGTCCTCCTCTACTTTAAACTATCAACCAGCGTCCGGCCAATCATTTTATCCGCAATGTCATTGGCATCAACATAATAAGTGCCATCATCCACACGCCCTGACAATTCCTTAACTTTATCTTCCCGCACATCAGAAACGTCTTTCAGTCCCTGCAAGATTTGACCAAATTCTTGCGCACCGCTTGATAAGATAACCTCATCTTGCTTCTGCACAGTTTTGAATTCCGTCTGTTCGGTTTTATTCTTTGTAGCTTTATTCATCTCAGCATACGTCTTTACAACGCTTTGTATTTGTTTGCCTGAAATAATCATTATTCTTTCACCTCATCCATGGGGTATTCCTTGTAAATAGTATCGTTAAAAAAGGCGGGAATATTAAATATTCCCGCCAACTTTTTTATAACAATATATACATTAACTCTACATTAATCTTTTTCTCGCGTATACATTCGGCCTGATCGTTTAAGAGCTGCCTGCCGTTCAGCTTCTTTTTTCTCATCCTTTGCCTTTTCTTTATTAGCTTGCGAAAGAATATTCATGCCGCAATCATTACAAAGCCTACCTTCGGTAATTGGTGCTCCGCAAAGTTCGCAGGGATAGGAGATCTCAAAATTCCCAACAAAGCGGCCTTTTTTCATCATCCGCATAATGGTTCTTTCGCTAACCCCTGTCTCCTCATGTATTTGCTTCATCGAAGCCTTGTCAACCTTACGCATATATTCCGTAATAATCAGTTCTTCTTTTTCTTCCTTCTCAAAACACTCCGGGCAAAGTCCTGACGGATTTTCAACATATAATTTGCCGCATCCTGTGCAATTTTTCAAATTCATCCAACCAACTCCTATTCTCGCGTAAGTCATAATCATTACGTAAGCTGACTTGCTTTCTGTTATAAACGAAATATATATAACGCACTAAACAAATTAGCTAAACGGCACAGGGCTCATGGCGCGGGGCACGGGGCAAAATACGGGATTTTTGGTTTTAAAGCCCCGTGCCCGGTGCTAAGAGCCCCGCGCAAAACTTTAATGCGTTGTATACAGAACTGTATTTCTTATATTATACCGATTATTAGCTATAGATACTAGATGCTTAGCCCGAAAACTACAATAATTTTATGACAATAGTTGACACTATATGTTTTTTATCTGCGCATTTTAAATAATTAGCTAATATTTATTTTATTTTTTCCTGAAACAAGCAGGATTATGACGTTTTTTAGCCAAAATAGAATATACCTAATTTATGAGGAAAGGCAGTTTAGGTATCTATGTTAACACTTATGCAAGCCCCAGAAATTTATAAATTTGACGCCGCCTTAACAGACGGATTTTTTTCCAGTCTACTGCAGCTCATTAAACTAAAAGGCGCCAATCTCTATATGCATAGCCAGCAGGTCGCAAATTATGCGGTAAGTGTGGCCGCCAAAATGCGCTTGCCGCGCGAAGAAATCGAACGGATACGCGCTGCCGCTATGCTCCATGACCTTGGACAGATTACAGTGCCAAACACTGTTTTGACCAAATATCCCTATCTCTCCACCCGCGAAATGAGCGTTTTCAAAAACCATTGCAACGCCGGCAGCTATATGCTGGAGAATATCCCGGCCTGTCAGGAATTAATTCCGTATATTCGCTATCATCATGAACGCTGGGACGGCAAAGGCTATCCTAAACGCCTGAAAGGAGTAAATATTCCTTTAGGCGCCCGTATTATTGCCGTCGCTGACCATTATGACCGTTTCATCAACCCCTGCACAGAAAACTGGGTCAAAACCAAAGACGAGGCTATCCGCGAACTCCTCAGCCTATCCGGTATGGCCTTTGATTCGGATGTGGTACGGGCGTTTATAGAAGCATTGGGATAAGTCTGTCCTATTGTGCGCCGCTGGCTAACACCAGACCCACTACTTCTGCAGCACCGGCCTTTTTTAATACCTTGGCGCATTCGTCCATGGTTGTCCCGCTGGTGAAAATATCATCAACCAACAAAATACGTTTTCCTGCTATCTTCTCTGGGCGCGTTACTTTAAACGCGCCTTTTATGTTTTGTCTGCGCTCCGCTAATTTGAGCTGCCACTGCGGCTGTGTGGCCTTTTCGCGTATAAGAATGTCCTCGCCCCATAAAAAGCCCTTAAGCGCTGCCCATTCTTTAAAGAGCAGCGCTGTTTGGTTATAGCCGCGTTCTTCCAGGCGCGCCTGATGGAGCGGGACAGGAATTACCAGGTCACAGTCAAATTTATACCGCCGCATTTCTAGCCCCTTGTACAAAAGCCAGCGTAAATGCCGCGCATATTCTGCCTTTTGTCGGAATTTCATATCATGCAATAACCCTTTTAGACCTGCCTCATAATCGCAAACAGCATAACAGGTATCAAGGTTTACCAATTTATGTATAAACATATTAATTTCCCGTGTCAAGAGTACACTAGTCAAACATTTAGCACACCACTGGCCATATACTCCGATTACCTTATGACAAACCGGACATTTGGGCGGATAAATCAGGTCAAGGATTGCTGTCCATAGCTGTTTCAGCACAAGGCCTCACCTCTTAGCCGCTCGGCCAAGAGTGAATAGCGCCGTCTGGTCCTGTCGTTAGCCAAGGCAGTATTTAGCGCGGCTTTTGTACCAAATAAGATAACCCGCTCTTTAGCCCTTGTCACAGCAGTATACAAAAGATTGCGCTGCAGCATAATATGATGTTCATTGACCAAAGGCATTACCACAACCGGATATTCGCTGCCCTGACTCTTATGTACACTCATGGCATAAGCCAGATGCAGTTCATCCAGCTCACTGCGCTTATAGGCAACATCAATTTCCGGATACCGCACCGTAACTACACTATTTTCAATTAAAATAATAAAACCAATATCGCCGTTAAATACACCTTTTTCATAATTATTACGCATCTGCATTACTTTATCACCTTCGCGAAACACTTGACTGGCGGCACTTAGCTCACACTTACCGGCTGATTTGGGATTAAACGACTGCTGCAGCAGCCGATTTAAGTTTTCCACGCCACAGTCCTGTTTATGCATGGGTGAAAGTACCTGTATATCCTGCAGCATGCTATAGCCTTCTCTATTTAGTTCCTGACTGCATACTGCCACAATACTCTCGGCCACAGACAGACTGTCAGCAAATTCTCTAAACTGAAAATCAAGGCTGCTGCTTACATCCGGCATCATACCGCGATTTATGGCATGAGCATTAAGCACAATCATACTCTCACCCGACTGGCGAAAAACCTCAGTAAGCCTGACGACAGACACCGTCTCTGAACGAAGTATATCTTTAAGCACTGCACCCGGCCCTACCGCAGGCAGCTGATCGACATCGCCTACTAATATTACTCGGCAGCCGTCAGGTACAGCCCGCAAAAAATAATTCATTAGGGAAATATCCATCATCGACACTTCGTCTAAAATCACTACGTCAGCATCCAGCGGCTCATCCTCATTCTTGGCAAAGAAAGGGGCTCCGTCAAGTCCGCCGGTTGCCTCCAGTAAACGATGCACCGTCCTAGCCTCACGTCCTGTAGTTTCACTTAAACGCTTGGCGGCCCGGCCGGTAGGCGCGCCAAGCATAATTTTGCAGCCTGCGGCCTCAAGTACTGCCAGTATGCCCTTAACAACAGTAGTTTTTCCCGTACCAGGTCCTCCCGTTAACGCTAATATGCCATGCTGCAAAGCAGATACCACCGCTTGCCGCTGCGCCTCAGCCAAAGCAATACCAGCCGTTCTTTCCCAAGTATCGACGATTTTTTCATAATTTTCACCGGCAACTTTCTTGGCTTTATCACGTAAATACAAGAGCCGCTCGGCTACCTGCTTTTCAGCATAATATAAATGCTTGGGGTAAATTAACACCATGCCGTGAAAATCCTCGACATATAACTGATTGGCTTTAATGAGCTCGCTTAGTCTAAGCGCTATTTCCATGCTGTCCGCCTGAAGAAGCTTGGCAGTCTCCCGTACCAAGAGTTCTTCCGGTACACAGCAATGCCCGGCTTGTACAGTCTGGAGCAAAGCAAAATCAATACCGGCGGCAATCCTTGCAGGATCATGGCGATCTTTCCCCAGCGACATGGCGATTTGATCTGCGATGCGAAAGCCAATCCCGTCAACCTCGGCTGCTAATCGATAAGGCTGATTCTCGAGAATCTCCTGCGAGAGAGAGCCATACTGTGCAAAGATTTTTCCGGCATAAGCACCGGTCACACCATGCAGCTCTAGAAACAGCATAACTTCCCGCATTTCAGCCTGCTCGGCATAAGAACTACGAATCATCTCGGCCTTTTTACTGCCGATACCCTCCACTTCTACCAAGCGATGCGGCGAAAATTCCAGTACATCAAGTACCTTCATGCCAAAATGCTTAACCAGCCGTGCCGCCATCGCCGCACCAATACCTTTAATTGCCCCTGAGCCCAGAAAACGTTCAATGCCCTTTAAATCCGTAGGCGCAACTCGTTTATACGAAGTAATTTTAAATTGACGGCCAAAGCGAGCATGCTCCGCCCATTCTCCTGTAAGCTCCAACTGCTCTCCCACCAGCGGCGCCGGTAGTTTGCCTACCACTGCAATCGCTTTATGCTCTTTATCCGGCCGCAGTTTAAATACGGTAAAACTACTGTCAGCACTCTGAAAGGTTATATTCTCTACAATGCCAATTAATTTTTCCACAAAAGTACTCCTACTAATTGCTTTTCAATTATTATCTATTTTATTTCGTATAAAGGCCGACAAATCCTGCCAAGTACCTCCTGATTTTTATATTTGCCTGTATTCCCCTCTAGAGAGGGGTGGCGCGAAG
>JAJFUN010000128.1 GCA_021372375.1 Pelosinus sp.
CTTACATTGTTCAGTTTTCAGAGAACACTTTGTTTCGCTATCGCTTAATGACAGCTTATTTATATTAACACATTCATTTTGTCGTGTCAATATATTTTTTGTTGTTTTTTAGGTCTTGCTGTTTGACAACTTGATTATATTATCATGCTTATTCATATATGTCAAGGGTATTTTACGTTTGAATTACCAAAAAGTACGCGGCATAAAGCGTTCCAGCTTCCAAACCGGATTACCCACACAATCGGTTTGTCCCATTTCTGCCGCAAGGTAACTAACTGCTGCTGTGGCGATAACCGGCAGCCCCATCCTTTTAGCAGCTGCAGTTACCCCTTTAGCCCCGAGCTCCACAATCTTAGCTGTAGTTTCTTCTGCTAAATGCGTATTATTTAGTAGGGCATCTACTCTGCCCAGCGTTTCCACATATTCTATAATACTTTCAACATCCATTGTAAAAGGACGTGACATATTAATCACAGCAATTATCTTTAGCAAGGGGTTTTCGTCTGCGCCTTCAATCAAATTGAAAATTTCAGCGCCATGTACGCCATAGCCAACATCCATAATAATATTGCCTTTACGTTTTAAAACCCAGCGCATAGCCGGCTGTATTACACTGCCTGCTTCGCCTAAACCTAAAGTATCCCTGGTTTCCCAGGCCACAACATCAATCCCCAGTGCAGTCAGCTCATGTTTAATAGGACGCAGCGTATAACATGGTTCTACTGTATCCAAATCAACCAATGTCACCGGTAAGCCCCGGCGGCATAATTCCACCGCCCGGTTTACAGCATTTTCACTTTTACCGCTGGCATACTCACCAACGTACGCCTCGATAATCGGTACCTCAACTTCAGCCAAAAGCAGCACTCCTTATTGCATAATGTCATTATAAGTATGCCGCTATTTTGCTAATTTATCCAGCAATAAATAACTTAAATAAAATGAGCAGTACCACACCGGGCAGTCCTAGAAATCCGGCAATTAACGCCGACAAAGGATTAATGGCAATTGTAAATCCGATATAGCTGCCGATTAAATTGACCACCCATAGCATAATACCGCCAATCAGCCCATTATAAATGAGCCGAAACACCAGACGGACTGGCATCAAAAACATTCTGCCCACCAGATAAATCAAGACAATGCCCACAGCAAAAGCCAGCAAAACACTCCATTCCATTCCCATCATATTATATCCCCCCTTGGCAGTGTATTACTCCATGATTTATTTTAGTGTATCATAGACAAAACTGTCATGCATTATTTTCGCATTGCAGATAGCGGGAATATTTTACACCCTCTTGTTTGGCCTTTTTTAAGAGATAAATATACTTTAATTCAGCTGCCTTAATCATATAAATAGCATAGTCTATTAATTCCGGTTCTGTAACAGCATTAAAATACCACTTTGCATATACCCAATCCCGTCTGGCTTTTTCAATGGTCTCTGGCACATCAGTTTCTTCCCGCGCAGACTGACTATAAGCATCGTGGGTTACCCAGCAGCTATATATATCACACCACCACATTTTGTTCAGCTCCTCAACTCCAGACTTCTCTTAAGAATATATATTTATTGCCAACTTGTTTTATTCATCATATTAAGCAAAAAAGCAGGAACAATCTCAGATTGCTCCTGCTTTTTTGCTTATGCTTGCTATTGATAGCTCTCACTTAGCAACTTAATTTTATTTCCATCTGTTTGTGATATCGCCGGCGAGCAGGTCAGACCTTCACGCCTAGCCAGTTTAAGCAAATAAATATATTTTTGTTCCGCTGCCTGCATCATATATACGGCATGATCGACCAAGTCTTTATCATATACACTGTTATAATATCCTTGGGCATCTCGCCACTCTTTCTTCGCCTGTGCCATTTGTTCTAGTATTGTCGGCAGTGTATGTCTTGTTCCCATTTCGGCCATGATAGTGGCGGCTAAGTTATTCCATATTGCCTTGGCATTCATTTAACACGTCCTCCTTAAAAAACTAACTTTATAAGGTTAGTTTTTCCATTAGAGGAGATTATTAAACCAATGTAAATATATACTTTCTATTGTAAGAAAAGCCGCCCTATTTAGGCGGCTAAAAAGTTTTAAATTTCACGGCGATTTTCGAGGGCTTTTGACAATGTCACTTCATCGGCATATTCAAGATCCCCGCCAATCGGCAGGCCATGGGCAATACGGGTGACTTTAATACCAATAGGTTTTAATAGTCTCGCCAGATACATGGCGGTTGCTTCCCCTTCTACATTAGGATTCGTAGCCATAATGACCTCTTGTATCTGCCCTGCCTGGATACGCGACAAAAGTTCTTTAATCCGCAAATCCTGCGGTCCTATCCCTTCAAGCGGCGAAAGCGAACCATGCAGTACATGATATAATCCGCGATATTCGCGCATACGTTCCATAGCTGCCACATCACGCGGTTCTTCCACAACACATACTGTCGTGCTGTCCCGCTCATCCGCACAGCAAATCTTACAGGGATTGCTGTCAGTAAGGTTAAAACAAACCTGACAATAACCTATCTTATTCTTGGCCTCAACAATAGCGGCTGCTAAAGCTTCGGCCCTTGCCTTATCCATCTCTAAAATGTGGTAAGCCAGTCTTGCCGCTGATTTGGGGCCAATCCCCGGCAATGCACGAAACTGTTCAATAAGTTTGGCCAGCGGCGCAATATACTGCATATCTTAAAACATTCCTGGTGGAAGATTTAGTCCGCCAGTAAGTTTGCCCATTTCCTGAGCCATTAGATCATCCACTTTTTTCACAGCTTCATTGACAGCTGCTGCAATTAAATCCTCGAGCATTTCTACATCAGCCGGATCTACAGCACTGGGGTCGATTTTGAGCGACTGAATCTGTTTTTCACCGGTAATAACAACTTTCACCGCACCACCACCTGCAGAAACCTCCAAGGTACGGCTCTTTAACTCCTCCTGCATTTTAGCCATTTCAGCTTGCATTTTTTGGACCTTTTTCATCATGCCAGCCATATTTCCCATATTTCCAAACATGTAAATCCCCCTTATTTATTTTCTTCTTGCTGCACTACTTTGCCACCAAACATCATTAAAGCTTGTTTTACAGCCGGATGCTGTATCTCCGGCGGTTTTTCCGCCGGGCTAACTTTAGGCTCAGCGCTAGGCGACGGTGGTTTTGGTGCCTCTGTACCTAATATACAGTTTAACTGCACCGCTTTCCCATATACCTGCATAAATATCTTCTCGACAATAGCACGGTAATCCTCTTTTTCGGTACGTTCTTTTGGAAAAGCCGCTGTAAATCTTACAATAGCCTGCTTATCGTCAAGTTGTATGAGGCTTCCCTGGGTAATACAGGCATGCACCGACCGTTTCCCGCTATGTATAAGTTCCTGCAGAACTGCCGCCCAGACCTCTTTTAGCTTTGCTCCGCCAGGCGGAATAGTTGCTGCATTTTCGGCTGTTTTCTCAGGCACATGCTCAGGCTGCGCAATTGAGCCCCGTTTTTGACTCTGAGAACGGACAGAGTCAATTTCCAGCTGAGGCGCAGACTGCTTAGCCGCTTGCCGGACAATCGTCTGTCCGCTTGACAACGCGGAAACTTTGTTTTCAAGCTCCGCAATACGTTCCATTAAAGCCGCTATGTCCTGACTGCCAGCGCGCCGACAAATAGCTATCAGGGCAATTTCCGCCGTAATCCGCGGTTCAGCCGCCCATTTTACTTCATTTGCCGCTTCATGCAGCGTTTGGATAATATCCGCGAGTTCATCATGACTAAACTTTGCGCTTTGCTCAGAAAGCACGGCCTTATCCTGACTATACATCGTGATATTTTCCTCATCCGGTGCGGCTTTATACAGCATTAGGCTGCGAATATATAAAGAAAGTTCCAGCATAATCTGCCGTACGTCCTTACCCAGCGCAATTAATTCATCCAACGTAACCAAGGTACTCCTGGCATCCCGCTCGGCCATACCGGCTGTTAAGCGATAAACCCATTCCTGGCCAATGAGACCTAAGAGCTGCCTTACAGTATCCGCAGTAATGCACTCATTTTCTAATACCGAACATTGATCAAGAATGCTGAGTGCATCTCTAAGTCCGCCGTCAGCATGCTCAGCAATCAAGCTAAGCGCCTCGGTATCTGCCGTTAGCTCGCTGTGCTCGGCCACATCAGCCAGTCTAGCCTGAATCTCCGCTGCACTAATGCGGTGAAAGTCATAACGCTGACAACGGGAATGAATGGTTGCCGGTATCTTATGAGCTTCGGTTGTAGCTAAAATAAAGACTACATGAGCTGGCGGTTCTTCCAGCGTTTTTAACAAGGCATTAAAAGCTTCACTTGTGAGCATATGTACTTCATCAATAATATATACTTTGTATCGCCCGTCAACCGGTGCAAATTTAACTGTTTCCCTTAGTTCACGAATTTCATCGATACCGCGGTTGGAGGCCGCATCAATTTCAAAAACATCCATAGATGAACCTGTATTAATTCGCTCACAATTTGAGCAGTGATTACACGGCTCAGCGGTAGGTCCCTGTTCACAATTCAAAGCCTTGGCCATAATCTTGGCGGTACTGGTTTTCCCTGTACCGCGCGGCCCGGCAAATAAATAGGCATGGGCAATCCGTCCAGTAGTAATCGCGTTTTTCAAAGTAATTCGGATATGTTCCTGGCCCACAAGATTTTCAAAATCCTGCGGCCGCCATTTTCGATAAAGCGCTACATAAGGCATGCCCGTCCCTCCTTTTATACACTAAAAAGCAACCAGACATCTGGCTGCTTTCACAAATTTTATGTAGTTAATCGAAATATCAAAAGTGTTTTTAACGTCGGGCCACGATAGCCATTCAGGCACCCTCACGGCACATAAGGATGATCACTTACCGTTGCTTCCTTCCAGACCTGGCGGGGTTCATGAGTCCCTATTGCGCAAGACCCAAACAGCTACCGCAGTCCGACCTTAAAAACACTATGTCTTCTGTTCTAAAATTATACTATACATAATATCTGATTGCAAGTGGAGGATTTATGAAATTTAAATTTGTTAAAAGTTTAATTATGTGTAAAAAAATAGGTTTATTTACTCATCGTCAAGTATGGTTATACAACAAAAAGCGTCTAAAGGTAATTCATATACCCTTTAAACGCTTGCCTTCTCATATGGCGGAGAGAGAGGGATTCGAACCCTCGGTACCGTTTCCAATACACACGCTTTCCAGGCGTGCTCCTTCAACCGCTCGGACATCTCTCCAGGTCTCATTTATAATATAGCTCTTGTTGTCATAATCCTATAAACGAGCTACGAATGATATTTTAACCTTTTGCGCTGCAAATGTCAATAG
>JAJFUN010000168.1 GCA_021372375.1 Pelosinus sp.
TTTACAATGCATCTTTTCCTACCTACAAAGTTTTTAATTACCTGGTGGTCGCGTACAAAAACAGCAAAAAATTTTTAACTATCATAACTTATTAATGATACTAGCAGTATAAGCTGCACCAAACCCATTATCTATATTAACCACGCTTACACCGCTGGCGCAGCTATTGAGCATGGATAAGAGTGCCGCAAGGCCGCCAAAGCTTGCTCCATAACCAACACTTGTCGGAACAGCAATAACCGGTTTATCTACCATGCCGCCTACCACACTAGCAAGGGCGCCTTCCATGCCGGCAATTACGATGACTACTTTTGCTCCCCGAATAATATCCATCTTGTCAAATAACCGATGAATGCCAGCAACTCCCACATCCACAATTTTTTCTATGCGGTTGCCAAGAATAAGCGCTGTTTCTGCCGCTTCCTCCACTACCGGCAAATCAGACGTTCCGGCTGCCACAATGGCAATATAACTCTCGGTAAGCGGCACTTTTCGTTTTTGAATGGTAATTGTCCTGCCGAGCGGATTATAATTGGCCTCGCTGCAAATATTTTTAACTGCTTGGTACATTTTTTCATTTGCCCTTGTTGCTAATATATTGTTATCTTTGGTCAGCATAACCTCGATAATACTTTTCACTTCTTCTACTGTTTTACCTTCAGCATAAATAACTTCCGGATAGCCTACTCGTATTTCCCGATGATTATCGATTTTGGCAAAGCCCATTTCCGTATAAGACAAATCCCCAATGGCTCCCATTGCTGCTTCGATATCTATTTCCTTATTCTTTACCCTTTGCAGTAGTTTTTTTATGTCTGCCTTATTCATTTATTTCCTCCCTGTAAGGTCTCATTAAAGCTCCCGACCCTATATCCTTCTAAATCTAAGGCTACATACTTAAAGCCAAACTCTTTAAATTTGTGAGAAATTTCATCTAAAAGCACTTCATTAAATAATTTGCTTCTATCCTGTTTGTCAACTTCTATGCGTGCAAGATTGCTATGGCATCGCACACGAATGGCGCGAAACCCTTTATCCATCATATATTTTTCGGCTTTTTCAATCTTAATAAAGTCTTCCACTTTCAGTTCATTACCATAGGGTATTCTTGTGAGTAAACACGCATATGGCGGTTTAGCCCAGGTAGGTAGTCCAAGTTCCTTGGATAAGCTTCTTATTTCTGGTTTTGTCAATTGACACTCAAGCAGTGGGCTCTTTATCCCAAGTTCTCTAAGCGCCTGTAAGCCTGGCCGATAATCACCTATATCATCAAAATTTGTACCGTCAATCACATAATGGTACCCTTCTCTTGCGGCAATCGCTTTGATCTGACTAAATACCGCTGTTTTACAAAGATAACATCTATTTTCCGGGTTGTATCTAATTTCATCAATAATCGGCGCCTCTAAGATTTCGAATGCGACGCCAAGCTCAGCCACTAACTGTTTGGCCTCAGCAATTTCCCATTTTGGAATATAGGGCGACTCTATAGTCACAGCTTTAAAGTTATTGCCTAAAGCTTCCTTAGCTGCTTTCAGTAAAAAGGTACTATCTACGCCGCCAGAGAATGCCAATACCACTCTTTTCATAGCTTTTAAGTAATTGATTAAGTTTATATATTTTTCATTAGTTATCATTATTTAGCCTCACCCAGATATACTCTGAGCACATTAGGAATTTCCAGTTCTCTATGCCCTATCCCATAGCCAATCTTTTCTATTGAAAAATTCATCGTATCGGTAAATGCCTCGACATTTGCCGCCAGTATCGCAGCGCCGGTCGGCGTAGTGGTTTCAAAGGGCACAATTCCTGTTTTTACGGGAATTCCCAGTAAAATTTGAGTAGTGGCGGGAGCCGGAACCGGGATAATACCATGCGCACATTTTACAAAGCCTCCGCCTAACTGAATGGTTGAAGCCATAATCTTATCTACTTTTAGATAATCTAAACACACCGCTGCCGCTACAATATCGACAATGGAGTCAACCGCCCCCACCTCATGAAAATGCACTTCATTCAGTGGTTTGCCATGAACTTTTGCCTCTGCCTCTGCAACCTTCATAAAAATATCAAGACTTATCTTTTTTACCATATCACTTAAGCTGCTGCTACTGATGATACTTTCAATATCCTGTAAATTTCTATGCTCATGATGATGAGTATGAGTATGTTCGGTTTCCGTCTCATGTGAGCCATGAGGAGAAGTATGGTCATGCTGATGCCCAGCTTCATGCTTATGAACATGTTTCAATTCTACATCAACCCTAGTTCCGCTTATTCCCTTTTTATTAGCTCTCATTATCTTGAGGTCATATTCATCATCCAGATTAAGCTTGGACAATTCCTGTCTAACATATGCTTCATCAACCCCTAAATCCAGCAGTGCCGCCAAATTCATATCACCGCTGATCCCAGCGAAACAATCATAATATAATATTTTCATGTTTAAACTCTCCATTTTATATCTTTAAATTCTCTCTAAGACTCAGTTTACCACTTGTTGTCATGTACTTTCTAGCCCCATTCAACAAATTCAGCTTATTTTTTTATTTCTATCTGATCAAAAAGTTCGCCGTTTTGCTTAAACCCGGCTACCTTAAGAACATCTTGCGATGCCTCCAACACAAGATAATTCGGCATATCTAACGGGTTATAAAAAAACTCATCCATTGGTTTTTGCGGTGATTTATCCCAAACTCTGTCATCACTATGCCCTGTTGTAATATAGATGGTACCGCTCGCATCATAACTGCCATTTCTTAAAGGCTTTGTCCGTGCGTAAGAATGCACATGCGCCGTAAATACGACATCCACCTGGTATTTATCAATAATCGGCACAAAGGTTTGACCAATCTGATCAAGCGGCCCGTTAAACGGAAACTCCCATATGCCTCGGTGCATCAAAACTACCTTCCACTTTTTATGTGACTTGGCGAGATCCTCTTCCAGCCAAGTTTTTTGCCGCTCTAAGAGCTCGGGATACCAATCATTCAGCTCATATTGCTGCGTATTAAGTACGGCAAAATGCACATCCCCATACTCATAGGAA
>JAJFUN010000086.1 GCA_021372375.1 Pelosinus sp.
ATAAAAATAACAACGACTATGCTAAGGTTTGTCTGCCGTATTTATCAATCTTCTTTTAGGAGTGATTCCGTTCTCCCGCATACCGCAATTTGTAAAAGTTAACGTCAATTTAAAGCAAAGGAGCAATTACGGATGAAAGAAAAGACAAAGTTAATCTTGGGGGTTATTGGAGCGGATTGTCATGCAGTAGGCAACAAAATTTTACATCATGCCCTTACTGCCAGCGGTTTTGAAGTAGTAAACTTAGGCGTGCTTGTACCGCAGGAGGAGTTTGTAAATGCAGCCATTGAGACAGATGCCAAAGCCATTTTAGTGGGTTCACTGTATGGGCATGGTGAGATTGACTGCCGGGGCCTGCGTGAGCGCTGCCAGGAAGCTGGTATCGGCGATATTTTGCTTTATGTCGGGGGAAACTTGGTAGTAGGGAAAACTGATTTTGGTGAAGTAGCAAAGAAGTTTCTGGCGATGGGTTATAACCGGGTTTATGAGCCAGGCATACTGCCTGATCAGGTTGTTAATGATTTGCAGGCAGATCTAAAATAAAGGGGCTTTTGGTATGAGTAATATTTTGCTCATTGATTTTGGCAGTACCCATACGAAAATTACGGCAGTTGATTTAATTGAGGAAAGAGTTTTGGGAACAGCCCGCGGTGTTACTACAATTGACACAGATATTATGGATGGACTCAATGCAGCGCTTACTGAGCTCTATAAAAAAACGGGCAATTTGGAATTTGCTAAAGTACTAGGCTGTTCAAGTGCCGCTGGCGGATTAAAAATGGTGGCAATTGGTCTTGTACCGGAGCTTACCGCCGAAGCTGCCAACAGGGCAGCACTCGGGGCTGGCGCTAAAGTTTTAGGGGTGTTTTGCCACGAACTAAATGAATACGAAATAGCAGAAATCGCACGGCTCAGTCCGGATATTATCTTATTGGCAGGCGGTACCGATGGCGGTAACAAGGCTGTAATCCTTCATAATGCCAATCTGCTTACGTTATTAGGTAAAGATGTACCTGTAGTTGTTGCCGGCAATAAATCAGCCGCGCCAAATGTGGTAAAGCTTCTCACAGGGGCTATGAGCGAAGTTGTGCATACCGAAAATGTTATGCCAAGGCTAAATGAACTCAATATTGAACCGGCGCGTCAGGCTATTCGCCGTATTTTTTTAAAGCGTATTGTTGCAGCCAAAGGCCTAAATAGAGCCAATCAATTTGTCAGCCGTATGGTAATGCCTACTCCTGCAGCTGTACTAAAGGCGGCAGAACTTTTAAGTACAGGAGCACAAGGGGAATCAGGTCTTGGTGATTTAATGGTAGTGGATATTGGCGGTGCGACCACAGATGTATATTCTTTGGCAAAGGGAAATCCGACCAAAAGTAATGCGGCGCTCCGGGGACTGCCGGAACCGTTTGGCAAACGTACCGTAGAAGGGGATTTAGGCATGCGTTATAGTGCTGCCGCCTTATTGAAGGCGTCAGGGGCTAAAATGATTGCCGATTACGCAGCAAAGAGCGAAGGCCAAGTAACGTCATATATAGCAAAAGTGGAGTCAAATGCCGATTATCTGCCAGAGGGGCCGGATGAGTATAATCTGGAAACAGCGATGGGGCGGGTGTGTACGCGTCTGGGGGCAGAACGTCATGCCGGCAGACTTGAAACAGTGTATACCCTGCACGGCACAGCTTTTGTGCAGGAAGGCAAGGATTTAACCGCCGTGAAAACGGTGATTGGAACAGGCGGGGTTATTATCAATCATGAGCAGCCGGAGGAAATACTAAAAGGCATTGTATTTGATGAAATGACACCAACCATTTTAAAGCCGGAGCGGCCTGAATTTTTTATTGACAGTACATACATTATGGCAGCTATGGGGCTGTTAGCGGAAGAATATCCAGAAGTTTCTGTACGAATGATGAAAAAATATATTGCGCGGAGGGAATAATTGTGGAATTGAAAAATAAAAAATGGACACATGATGAGTTTTATGCCATGCGCCAGGATGTTTTACAGCAGTGGCCGACCGGGGCTGAAGTTGATTTTGACGAAGCTGTAAAATTTCATGAAAGCATTCCGGCTAAAAAACATTTTGCCAAACGTCTCGTTAAGGCCAAGAAAAACGGTGAAACCCTAACGCAGCCGCGCGCGGGCGTTGCTCTTCTCGACGAACATATTGCTCTGCTTAATTTTCTGCGCACCGAAGGCGAAGCCGATTTACTGCCAAGTACCATTGACAGTTATACCAGGCAAAATCAATATAAAGAAGCAGAGCACGGAATTGAGGAAAGTAAACGGGCCGGACGTTCGCTTTTAAATGGCTTTCCGGCTGTTAATCACGGCGTTCGAGGCGTTCGAAAGGTTATAGAAAGTGTAGATGGTCCGCTGCAGGTGCGGCATGGTACGCCAGATGCCAGGCTACTCACCGAAATTACCTTAGCAGGTGGTTATACTTCCTACGAAGGCGGCGGTATTTCCTATAATATTCCGTATGCCAAAAGTGTTTCGCTGGAAAAAACCATTTTTGATTGGCAATATTGTGATCGCTTGGTGGGAATTTATGCTGAGCACGGTATCGAAATTAACCGCGAGCCTTTCGGGCCATTGACAGGGACGCTGGTGCCGCCAAGCATCTCGCACGCGGTAGCAATTATCGAAGGAATTTTGGCTGTTGAACAAGGTGTAAAAAATATTACCCTTGGCTATGGGCAATGCGGCAATTTGATTCAGGATATTGCGGCCATTAAAGCGCTTGAAGAGTTAGCCGAAGAATATCTGGACAAATACGGCTATGGCGATACTTTTTTGACAACAGTATTTCATCAATGGATGGGCGGATTCCCGCAGGATGAAGCCAAAGCCTTCTCGGTAATTTCCTGGGGCGCGGCGGCAGCAGCTCTTGCTAAAGCCACCAAAGTAATTGTCAAGACGCCGCATGAAGCGCTGGGCATTCCGACGAAAGAAGCTAACGCGCAAGGACTTCGGACAACCAAACAGCTTATCAATATGCTGGCAGATCAGCCCTTTCCGCTCACGAAAGAGCTGGAAGATGAAATTGCCATTATAAAAGCAGAAACACGTTGTATTTTGGATAAAGTATTTGAACTAGGTAAGGGTGATTTTGCGGTTGGTGCGGTACAGGCATTTCAGACAGGCGTACTTGATGTGCCGTTTGCGCCAAGCAAGTATGCGCTCAACAAGATGCTGCCGGCCCGTGATAATAATGGAGCAGTGCGTCTCTTTGATATCGGTAATCTACCGTTTACACCGGAACTAGTGGATTTTCACCGCAAGAAGATCGAGGAACGGGCAGCAGTTGAAGGTCGTAGTGCCAGCTTCCAGATGGTAATTGATGATATTTATGCTATTTCTAAAGGTCGGCTGGTAGGCAGACCAAGATAAATGATAAAAAGATAGGAGAATAAAGCATGAAAATAATCGATGTTGTGTGTTCAAAAGGATTTACCGGTTTTTACTTTGATGACCAAAGAGCCATCAAAGCGAATGCTGTGCATGACGGTTTTTCCTATGTTGGTCAGCCGATAACGCCGGGATTTACAAAAATTCGGCAGGCTGGCGAAGCGGTATCGGTAACCATTGTGCTGGAAGACGGGCAACTGGCGTATGGTGATTGTGCGGCTGTGCAGTATAGCGGGGCTGGCGGACGAGATCCCTTATTCTTGGCGGATGATTTTATTCCGGTGATTGAAAAGGAAATTAAACCGCTATTAGTGGGCCGGGAGTTATCATCTTTTAAAGCATTAGCGGAAGAAGTGGATAAGCTTAAAGATAATGCAGGCAAACAGATTCATACAGCGCTTCGGTATGGTCTTACCCAGGCGATATTAGATGCAGTTGCTAAAGCAAAGCACCAGCTGATGTGTGAAGTGATTGCTGAAGAGTACCATACCAAGGTTAGTGAAAGACCAATCCCCATTTTTACTCAATCCGGTGATGATCGTTATAATAACGTAGACAAAATGATTATTAAAAAAGCTGAGATACTGCCGCATGCTTTGATTAATAACGTACAAGAAAAACTCGGCGCCAATGGTGAACTGCTGCTAGAATATGTAGAGTGGCTGAAAAATCGGATTATAGAATTAAGGACAGATGAGGAGTATACGCCGGTACTGCATATTGATGTATACGGTACTATTGGTGTTGCTTTTAATAATGATGTTGACCGTATGGCTGATTATTTTTGTAGGCTCGAAAAAGCCGCCGCTCCTCTCAAACTGCGCATTGAAGGACCTATGGATATGGAAGAGCGCGAAAAACAAGTAGCGGCGCTCGCCGCGTTAACCGCTAAACTGCATGCCGAAAATATTAATGTAGAGCTTGTGGCAGATGAATGGTGCAATACGTATGATGATATTCGCATTTTTGCCGATAAAAAAGCCGGTGATATGCTGCAAATTAAGACACCTGATTTGGGCGGTATTAATAATATCATTGAATCCGTGCTTTATTGCAGGGAAAAAGGGATTGGTGCTTATCAGGGCGGCACCTGTAATGAAACCGACCGATCTGCTCAGGTCTCAGTGCACATTGCGATGGCTACCCAGCCGGTACAAATGCTGGCCAAGCCTGGTATGGGCGTCGATGAAGGCTATATGATTGTCTATAATGAAATGAATCGTATTTTGGCAGTACGTCAGGCCCGTAAGTAATTATGAAATCTATGATGCATGAACAGCTCATGTATGCCAGCTATTTTGCGCCGCGGGGACGAAATCGCATGTATGTACTGGGACACCGCATTGGCGAGCGATATTTGTCGCCGCTTGACCGTTTAATCGGCGTTATTGGTGATGCCGGGGCCGGGAAGTCTTCACTGATTAAGGGCATGTTTCCCGGCCTAGAACTCACCAATGATGATGACGGTGTGAATATTCGTCCGCTGCCGCTGCTTAAAAATATTGACCGGGGCTTTTTTACCAGCCATACCTATCATCTTGATGTTCGTTTTGAACTGGCTTTTACGCAGCTTCATAGCCTGGCTGACGCCGTAAAAAAAGCGCTTGAGCAGGGAAAACGAGTAATTATTGAGCATTTTGACCTGATTTATCCTATACTCGAAATGAACGCTGATGTGCTCTTAGGTGTGGGCGGTGAAGTTATTGTGGTGCGGCCTAATGTATTTGGCCCGTTCCCGCAGGAAATCAGCAGTGTTGTTGTAAATACGCTCAAGTATCGCAAGATGGCGCATACTGCCGAGGATTTGACCGAGCAGATTTTACGTAAAGATTACGCTGCAATTCTTGAATTCAATCATCGTGATGTTCATCATGGTTTTGTGTTAGAGTATCCGATGGAGCTTGATGCTGATTTAAAAGAAGTAGAAAAAGAGGTTAGGGCCATTGTCGATGAAGGTTTAAATGTTTCGTATTCGGATGAAGGACATATTCGGATTGGCAATGTGACGTGGGAGTGTACAGGTCCTAGGACGCATGTCAAAAATACGGAAGATATTGAGAATCTGAGAATTATTCCAGAATATAAGTATGATCCTAAAACCAAGACCTACCTTATTATTGGGCAGGTTGGTTCTACCGAAAACCTGGATGGGTTTCAGGGTATTTGCGGCGATAGGCTGTAAGGGGAACCTAAGAATGGAGGCATTAACATGGCGACAGCATTAAAACCAGCTCAGGCAGGGACGCTCGAATCAAGTGACATCATGGTTACTGCGGCGCCGCGTGGTGAAGGCGAGGGCATTTTGATAGAAATTGAAAGTATTGTTTTTGCCCAGTATGGAACAGAAATCAGAGAGCTTATTGAAAAGACGGTAAAAGAACAAGGGATAACAGATATTTATATAAAGGCTGTTGATAGAGGTGCACTAGAGTGCACAATAAAAGCACGCACTTTTGCAGCCCTGTCAAGGGCCGGGGCTCCTGTGAGAGGAGAGATATAAATGGATTTACGAAGGTCTATGCTGTTTATTCCAGGGAACAATCCGGCCATGCTGCAAAACGGCGGTATTTTTGGCGCTGATTCTATTATTTTGGATTTAGAGGATGCGGTTGCGCCTGGTGAAAAAGATGCGGCTCGATTTCTAGTGGCTGAGACTCTGAGAGAAGTGGATTACGGTACAAGTGAAA
>JAJFUN010000088.1 GCA_021372375.1 Pelosinus sp.
GAACGCTGCAGCCGCACAGTATGCTGCCAGACGATATCGTTGTGGCAACAGTTATCGTAAAATATCCTGAAAGCGGCAAACAGAAAAGCCTGCAATATGTCACATATTTTACAAAACAGCAGTATTAATAGCATTTTATAAAGCAATGTCAAATACCTATTCGATAAATAAATACCAATTTACCTGAATGGTTTTAAATTTAAAATGTAGGGGCAATCCCTCTGTGGTTGCCCACGTAGAGACGTCCTAACAAGAAGCATCTGATTATAGGTGTAACGAAACTACGAACTTATAAGAAATGTTTTTCTTAGTTCTATAGAAAGTCTATTCACATTAGATCGTTTGTACGCGGGCAACCACGGAGGGATTGCCCCTACAAATGAAAATGCCATTTATCTAAAAAAATAAGTATTTGACATTGTTTTATAGAGGGAGGAACCGATGGAGCGGTGGTCGGTGCGCGGGGTTACTCTGATTGAAGTTTTAGTATATATAGTGTTATCAACTGTCATACTGGCAGGGATTAGCAATCTCTTTGCGGGTTCACTACATATCTGGTATAATAGCAGCCGGCAGACCGAGGCGCAGCAGGCGGCGAGGATGGCCCTGGATTCGATGGTGCGGGAGCTGCGGCAGGCTGTCAGACTAGAATATGATGAAAATAAACCACATGAAATTACTTATATCGAGCCACTTGAACATAAGAAAGTTCGTTTTTATGAATATGCAGGTTTTTTATATCGTGACAGCGGTTCAAGTCCTCAGCCGGTTGCCGGCGTAGAGCGTGAGCTGCGTATTAGTTGTTTGAATTTTTGCATGACACCTGATTTTATGGCGGTGGATATTGAAATCGCTGTTGCCTGGCATGCTTGGAATAGGGCAGAACAAGCGGAATTTTTAAAAACAACGGTATATTGTGTCAATTGTCAGCCAGAGAACTGAGGGATTGTATGAAGGAGCAAGGGTCAATTCTATTGTCGTCACTGTTTGTGATGATGCTTTTATTATGCTTAGGCGGCGTCCTGACGCGGCTAATGATGACGGAATTAGAAATTTCTCAGCGATTTACTGACGGAATTGCCGCTTTTTATGCAGCGGAAGCAGGAGTTAAGCGTGCGCTTGTGGAAGTAGACAAACAGACAGTGAAGAATAATTTTACAGAATCCCTAGATAATGTTAGCTATTATGTAACAATTGAGAGTGGCAGCAGCAAGCAGAAAAAGATTCTTACCGCTAGTGGCCAGAGAAATGGTGCGGTGCGTAAGGCAATGGCTTATGTTCTAGTACCCGACCCGCTGCCTTTTGCCTGTTTTGCCGGAACTACGATGATACTAAGGGCCAAGGTTATCGGTAGAGTAGGTTTGCGCGGGGCAGATATCGTAATCAAGGATGGGGGGAATATTGTTGATTTAGCGGGGAATGCTGCTCAGGCTGAAACTGATAATCATATTTTTAAAATTCCAACCGTGAAGAGTTCTTTTGCTGAAAATAAGTACAAACATGCGCAGCGTCTGCCTAATGTGATTAGGGGAGAGACCTATAATTTAAAAGGCACTTATTATGTAGATGGAGACTTTGAACTGCAGGATGCAGTTATTGCCGCTTCGGGATATTCAAGTGCTACTATTTTTGTCAAGGGCAGTGCCGAACTAGCTGGCAGTATCGGCAGTAATATTACTATTATTTCTACAGAAATGGTGAGCATCAAAGCTGTTGGCGGCAACAGCCAGCGTGTGCTGCGCGTCTATGCAAACAAGGGGCTATTTGTCAGTCAACCGCTTGAGGGACAAGCCTTACTGATGTCAAATGGTGATATCAGGGTAAGCGGCAAAGTCCATGGGGTGGTTAGTGCACAGGGGAATGTGTTTATTGACAGCTCTGTTGAGGGGAGTGTCTTGGCTGATAAAATGATAGTGCAAAGCGGCGGTGGCGAAGTAAAGTATGATGAGCATATCTTTGATGGGTTAGGACTTAATCGTCCACAGGTGATAGCATGGGATTTTTGATTGAATAGCATTATTCATATCGTAAAGTACTGGGGGAGTATCTGTTATGGAACTTAAAAATTATATGGAAGACATAGTGTGGCAGAGTTTGGAAGAATTATTGGCTGCGCAGCCAGATGTGTGTAAATGCCAGAAGTGCCGCTATGATATTATGGCACTGGCGCTCAATTTTTTGCCGCCTCGCTATGTAGTAACAGAAGCTGGAGAGACCTTTACCAGGATAAAATCTTTGGAGCAGCAGTTTAGTGTAGATGTTATCACGGCGATAACTAATGCCATTATTCTTGTTGCTAGCAGGCCCCATCATTATGAGGAGAGAGAAGCATGAATAATTTACTGACCAAAATAGATAAGTACTTTCATAAGCACAGTGACAGTATTTTAGGTATTGATATCGGGACAAGCACTATAAAGATTGTTGAAGTCAACCGTCAAAAGGGGCAGCTGTTTTTACGCAATGCCGTGCTGCTGGATTTGCCGGCTAATATTCTAGAAGATGGCTATATTATTGGTATAACGGCACTTGGCACATTATTGCAGCAGACTATCGCCAAAAACGGCATCAAAGCACAGGAAGCAGTTGTTGCGGTAAGCGGACGTTCTATCTTTGTTCGTGAGGTGGCCTTTCCGACAATGACGAAAGACGAACTTAAGGAAGCAATTAAATGGGATATGGAAAAATACGTGCCGTTTGCGCCAGGCAGTTATTATCATGATTTTGCTATTGTGGGCAAGAGTTCTGAAGAAGCCGAAATGAAAGTCCTTTTGGTAGCAGCTCCGCAGGACTTGGTAAGTACGGTTGTAAGTACGGTCAGAGCAGCCGGACTCAAAACTCTGGCAGTAGATATCGAATCGCTGGCAATCTATCGTTCGCTGAGCGGAGCTGAAAATGCAGTTGTGGTGGATCTTGGCGGTCAGGCGGCACAGGTTATTGTGTATCAAAACGGCAGTCCGTGTGTTACCCGGGCTATTCCTATCAATGGTCAGCGTTTTACTGAGACCATTATGAGAGTACTGGAGCTTGAATATGCTGAGGCCGAAACTCTCAAGCAGCGTCAGCGCAATCTGCTGAAAAAGGACCTAGAGGATGAATCCGTTTTACATACGCAGCTGTCGGTGCTTGTTAGTGAACTTGCTAAGGAAATTCGGCGTACACTTGAATATTTCCAAATGCAAAATAAATATGCGGTGGTTGATAAGGTGTTTTTGACCGGCGGTGGGGCAAAACTTGATAATTTAGCCCAGCAGCTTGCGTCCGAACTTGATATGTTTGTAGCTGTGCATAATCCTACGGCTAACCTTAGCATACCACCGGCTTTTGATCCAGCCCAGTGGCAGGAAATTGCTCCGCAGTTTTCTGTGGCAATCGGGTTGGCATTGGCGGAGGTGACAGCATGATTCGTATAAATCTATTGCCGCAGGGTGAACGAATAAGTACAAGCCCTGTAAAAATTATTCTTACAGGCATAAGCGCTCTTGTCTGTGTAGTATTGCTGGCTCTTTACGGCTATGGTGTGTATTGTCAGATGAGTATTGAAAAACAAATGCAGGACGTGCGTGAGCGTGAGCGCGTACTTGAACCGGTGAGGGAACAAATGGAGGCAGCAAATAATAAGCAGGCTGCTATTAAGAAAAAGAGCAATATATTAGATGCTTTAACCAAAGAACGTAAGCCTTGGTATACAATAGTTGCCCATTTTAGTACCGTGACGCCGCAAAATGTATGGCTAAAGGAATTTTCGTTTACGGACAAAGAAACACGGATAAAGGGCGGTGCAGCCAGCTATTCTGACATAGCTATGTTTCTAAAGCAGATGGAAGCCGATACGCTGATTACCGAGCCGGTAATTGATAAGGCTGAAAAAGCCCAGGGGCTAAATAGTTTCAATTTTGAAATTCTGGTAAAGGTTAAGGGGGTGCAGTAATATGAATATTTCAATTGGTAAATTAGAAGATAAACATATAATTGCACTAACTGGTATTGGTCTGGTAGCTGTTATTTACTTATTTTATGCATTTATCTTCGTACCTCAAAGTGAGCAGATTGAACAGCTTAGCGCACAAAGCAAGGAGGAGCAGAATAAGCTCAAACAGGTGGAAGTATTCCAAAGTGAGCATCCTGATATAAACCAGTATCTGCATGAACTTGATGACAAAAAAGTGATGGTAGATGCCATGCTGCCTGATGATGCCGATTTGCGGGGCTTTCTGGTACAGGGAGAAACAGCGGCCAGAGTGGGTAAGCTCCCTCTTTTAAGTGTAAAATATGAAAAAGTCGAAAATCAAAAGGGTTATCGCGAAATACCGGTAGCTATGGGGGTTCAGGGTGATTACTTTCAAACACTTAACTTTATAAAAAGTATGGAAGAAAGTTCGCGCTTTAATTCCATCAAGAAAATTGTCATGACCATGGAAAAGGGATCAATTAAAACGGCAATCAGTTCAAGTATTTTTGTCTATGGGGTACCGGCCGAAGAAAAAAAGGCACCGGCGAATGGACAAAAACAAAATAAATAATGTATAATATATCGAAGAAATAGATGCACTTATTTTATAACAGGGGTGAAAGTATGTTTCGGTTTATTACTGCAGGTGAATCGCACGGTCCTTGCCTTACCGCGGTTATTGAGGGACTGCCGGCAGGCTTATGCATAGATATTGAGGCAATTAATGAAGACTTAAGACGTCGCCAGCAAGGCTACGGCCGCGGCGGACGCATGAAAATTGAGAGCGATGAGGTCGAGATTGTTTCCGGGGTTCGCTTTGGCGAAACATTAGGCAGTCCGGTTACCTTAGTAATCCGCAATCGTGATTGGGCCAACTGGGGAGAAAGAATGTCGCCAACAGGAACGGCTCAGGGGGAGACGGTTACAGCCGTGCGTCCGGGACATGCTGATCTTACAGGAATTCTAAAATATAACCGCCAAGATATCCGCGATATATTAGAACGGGCCAGTGCCAGAGAAACTGCGGCACGAGTGGCCGTAGGCGCTGTGGCGAAACAGCTTTTAAAGATGAGCGGCATAAAAATTACTTCGCACGTAGTAAGTATCGGGGGCGTCAAGGCCAAGCATTCGGAAGTGAACTTTGGGGAGATTGCCGACAAGCGGGCCAAATCTGATTTGGGCTGTATTGATGAAGCTGCTGCTGAGCAGATGAAAGCGGCTATCCATCAGGCCAAGGAAGATGGTGACACTTTAGGCGGGATTTTTGAAGTGCTGGCCGCCAATGTCCTACCAGGTCTCGGCAGTCATGTTCATTGGGATCGTCGGCTTGACGCCAGGCTGGCGGCTTTAGCCATGTCTATCCCGGCTATTAAGGGCGTAGAAATTGGCGCTGGCTTTAATGCAGCCCATTTGCCGGGCAGCCAGGTGCATGATGAAATTTTTTATGATGAAATCAAAGGTTATTACCGCAGCACCAATCAGGCCGGCGGGATTGAAGGCGGGATGAGTAATGGTGAAACGGTTGTGCTGAGAGCTGCCATGAAACCTATTCCTACGCTAATGAAGCCGCTGTCATCAGTTGATATTACCACACATGCTACGGTATCTGCCAGCAAAGAGCGCAGTGATGTTTGTGCGGTAACGGCGGCGGCAGTGGTAGGCGAAGCTATGCTGGCTG
The DNA here is from genome assembly GCA_021372375.1 of Pelosinus sp. GTDB lineage: Bacteria > Bacillota > Negativicutes > Propionisporales > Propionisporaceae > JAJFUN01. Next base: position 5,631 of record JAJFUN010000088.1, read on the forward strand.
TTGGCCTAGCGGAAGCTTTTAGCGAAAAATTTAGCGGAGACAACATGGTTGACGTGCTGTCGGCGGTAAAACAATATCGTCAGCGTATCGCGGCATGCGGCTATAAATCATGAAAAATATTGTATTAATTGGTTTTATGGGGACAGGAAAAACAAGTACCGGTAAACTGCTGGCAAATCGATTATCGCGGCCTTTTCTGGATATGGATAAAAAGATTGAGATAGAAAATAATACCACTATTGCGGAGATGTTTCAGCAGTATGGCGAAGCCTATTTTCGCCAAAAGGAACAAGAGATGATTGTCAAAGCAGCGCGGTATACCAATGCAGTTATTGCTACCGGCGGTGGTGCGGTATTGGCTGAAAAAAATGTGGCCGGCTTGAAAAGTACGGGGGTAATTATTTCTTTGACGGCTTCGCTTGAGGTGATTTTAGAGCGGACAGGCCGGCGAAATACCAGGCCGCTACTCAACTGCCCGGAGAGGGCAGAGAAAGTGGCGCATTTACTTTCCAGCCGCCGCGGGCTTTATGAAGCGGCCGCAGATTATGTGGTAGATACAAGTCAGCGGACGCCGCAGCAAGTTGTGGACCTGATTTTATCGTATTTGCGTCAGGGGGGCTATTTACGTGGCCGAAGTTAAGGTGAATTTAGGTGAACACAGCTACAGCATTTATATTGGTGCAGGCAATTTGTCATCACTTGGCTCTTTGATGAAAAAAAGTCAGCTAAGCGGCAAGGTTTTGGTGGTGTCTGATGAGCATGTTGGCGCTAAGTATGGTGAAGTGGTCTTAGCTTCGCTCGGGGCTGCTGGTTTTTCACCGGAAATTTTTTTGGTTAAACAAGGCGAGGACAGTAAGAGCCTTGAGGTAGCAATGTCTCTATATACCAAGGCTATTTCTCTGGGGCTTGACCGTAAGTCCCCAATCGTAGCGCTAGGTGGGGGGGTAGTTGGTGACCTGACAGGGTTTATAGCTGCTACCTACCTGCGCGGCGTGCCGTTTGTACAAATACCAACTTCGCTACTTGCGCAGGTTGATTCTAGTGTAGGCGGTAAAGTGGCTGTCAATCATCCCTTGGGTAAAAATCTCATTGGTGCTTTTTATCAGCCGCGGCTGGTATTAATTGATACGGATTGTTTATGCTCCTTGCCAGAGCGGGAGTTATCTACAGGTTTGGCTGAAGTGATAAAATACGGCATAATTGCTGATTCAGCGTTCTTTTATTACCTCCTAGATAATTATGAACGAATTTTACATAAAGAAACCGATGTACTTGCAAAAATTATTAGTACATCTTGTGCCAGTAAGGCCAAAGTGGTTGAGCAGGATGAAAAGGAAGCTTCCCTGCGGATGATTTTGAATTTTGGGCATACCATTGCGCATGCCATAGAAATAGATACCAATCATAAATATAATCATGGCGAAGCAGTAGCCATCGGTATGCATGGTGCTGCACTTTTAAGCGTCTATATGGGACTTTGTTCAGAAAGAATTCTAGAAAATCTATGTGTTTTGATAAAGAAATTCAAGTTGCCGCTTACTGCGCCGGAATGTTTGCCAGAAGCCTTGTTGCCATATTTTGCGCGTGACAAGAAAACGGTAGGTGGTAAGACCAAATGGATACTTGTAGAGGATATTGGTCAGGTAAGTATCAGGAATGATGTTTTAGAACAAGTTGTGCAGCAGGTGCTAGAGAAAATTACCTGTTAAATTTATCAGTAAAACCTTTAATGGTGGAGAAGAACGAGGCTGCATGCATAAGTCGGTAAAAATCGATTTATGCATGCAGCCTCGTTTCTTATTTAATCTAATAATTTTATAGATACGGCTTTACAAATTTTCCAATACGTTCCAGCGCTTCTAGCAAATTGCCGGTTGAGGTGGCATACGAGCAGCGGACAAAACCTTCGCCGCACTTGCCAAAAGCGTCGCCCGGCACTAAGGCCACTTTTTCGGACTTTAGCAAGTTTTCCGCAAACTCGAGCGAGGAAAGTCCTGTCTTTTTTATAGACGGAAAAATATAAAACGCCCCCTTAGGTTCAAAACAGGACAGGCCAATTTTTTCGAACCCTTCTACCATAATGCGGCGCCGATAATTATATTCGGTAACCATATCCTGCATTGGTTTTTCACCATGTCTGAGGGCCTCTAGCGCCGCAACTTGCGCGGTAATCGGAGCGCAGAGCATGGTGAATTGGTGGATTTTTGTCATGGCGGCAATAAAATCAGGATTTGACAGGGCATAGCCGATGCGCCAGCCAGTCATGGCATAAGCTTTGGAAAAACCATCTAGCAGGATTGTTCTTTCACGCATTTCCGGCAGGCCGGCAAAACAGGTATGCGTTCCTTCGTAGGTTAATTGCCCGTAAATTTCATCAGAAATGACGATAAGATCATGCTTTTCGGCAAAATGGGCAATTTCTTCAAGTTCACGTTTTGGCAAAATGGCGCCTGTTGGATTGTTGGGATAGCCAATTAGTAAAACCTTGGTGCGCGTGGTTACTTTTTGTTCAAGCTGCTCTACCGTAACCCGAAATTCGTTTTCCATACTTGTCGGTACAGCTACCGGCACAGCGCCGGCTAGTGAGGCACAGGCTTTGTATGAGACGTAGCAGGGCTCCGGGATGAGTATTTCATCGCCAGGCGATAATACAGCCCGCATGGCTAAATCAAGGGCCTCGCTTACGCCAACGGTAATTAGTACTTCACTGCGCGGATCATAGGTAATTTGATATTGCTCAAATTTCTTTTTGGCAATTTCTTCGCGTAATTCTAAGAGACCATAGTTGGAGGTATATGCGGTGCGACCGCGATACAGCCCATCTATGCAGCTGTCGCGGATATGCCAGGGCGTAACAAAGTCTGGTTCGCCTACGCCCAGAGAGACTACGTTTTCCATTTCGGCCACAATATCAAAAAAACGGCGAATGCCTGACGGCGGAATGGACTGTACTACAGGGGAGATACGCTCTGACCATTTCATGGAGTAATCACCAGCCTATGATTTTCCTCGCGATCTTCCATGATAACGCCTGATTCCTTATATTTTTTTAGCATAAAGTGGGTTGTGGTGCTGACGACGCCCTCAATTGTCGAGAGTTTGGTTGAAACAAAATGTGCTACTTCTTTTAGTGAATTTCCTTCAATCATAACCAGGAGATCATAAGCACCGGACATAAGGTATACGCTTTTGACTTCGTCAAAGCGATAAATTCGCTCCGCAATGGAATCAAAACCTACTTCCCGCTGTGGTGTAATTTTTACGGTAATAATCGCAGTTACGCTGTCGACACCGACTTTATCCCAGTTAATGATGGTATGATATTTTACAATGATTTTTTTTTCTTCCAGTTCTTTTATTTCTTTTACGATTTCTTCCTTCGGGCGTTTAAGCATAGTTGCTAATTGCTCAATTGGAATGGAATGGTTTTTTTCTAATATTTCTAAAAGATCTTTCATGACAAACCTCCTAATTAGTAAAAATAATATGTGCAATAAGCTTGTAATCATAAGATATGCATTTAAAATAAAAAAATCCCGTCCTAAAATAAGGACGAGATTTAACCCGCGGTACCACCTAAGTTAGCCATTTGGCTCGCTTTTCCTGTTAACGCCAGGATACGGTAAAGCTTACTATAGCGTACGTCTAATTCAGCTTACAGCTCAAGGGGGGCATTCTGCAAATTTCCTTCCGCCAGTTTTCAGCTAGCCTGGCTCTCTGTAGAAAGTGAAGCATGCATACTATCCCTTTCATAGCAAATCATATTTTTAAATATAATAGCATATCAAATTAATTAACGCAAGCCTTTTTATGCGCAAGGTTTTGGCGAGATGTTTTCTGACGGGGCATTGTATGCAAACAAATTGTAACACATATACTATATAAGGGACATTAACCCCAGCTTTAGACTTTTAATAACAGCCTCCATATAAAAAAGGAAGGTGAATGGTTTGAAATTAGTTGCTGTGGGCTTACAAATGGCAGTTGATGAGCTAAAAGAGAAGATGCAGGCGTACTGTAAAGTATTAGCAGAGCAGGGTTTTGCGATTAGCATTGATGAGGTAAAAAAAGGAAACTATATATTCCTAAGCTACAGCATTATCGAAGGGGATTTGTCATTTCGCAATTATGAACGAATTAAAAGTTTGCTTAAAAAGTTTTTGGCGGATACCATTACAACCATAATTTTAACCTATGCTGAAAAAGATATTATTAACAAAATTATCGAAAATAATTACAATTATCTTAGTGATAAAGAAAAACAGCTGGTTTATGATAATAGTATCAATGCACTTAAGGCCAATGATGCGGATTATAACGAGAGATTTTATTACATTTCACAGGAGATTATTTCCTATTTTGAAACGCATCATGAAATAGTGGTAGAGGGCTTTATTCATTTTCGTTTGCAGGAGTATCGCAGTAAACTGCTGGATATAATAAATGATATAGTGGAACATTTGATGAAAGATCTAGAATATAAAGAATTTATTCGTGTACTAAAATATTTTGTTGATATACAGGAAACCAAAATAGAAGAAGTACACATTATTGTTGATGCCTCAGGAAATTTTAAAATTCTTGATGCCGCAGGCAAAGTTCTTACCGATCAATATGCGGAAACCTTTTTTCTGCGCAGTGAGGAAGATTTTAACTGTGAAGACATGATTATTACCGCGCTTATCAGCATTGCACCCTATAACATTGTGCTGCATGCCGCTGCTGTCTTTGAAGAAAGTATTTTAAAAACAATAAATTTGATCTTTGATGACCGCGTGGTAAAATGTTCGGGCTGTGAAATTTGTAAAAAAGAGATAGCTGAGCTATCTCCCTTTCCAAAATGATGAAAATAGTGCTTGACAGGGTGCGCTAAAATTTGTATTATTTAGTCATAGACCCCCCTGGGGGGTGGGTATAAATATGTAAGGTTCAAATAATATTTTATATAAGGAGGATTTTGTGATGAGTGTTGTAAATATCAAAAACGCTGATGAATTTACAAGTGCAGTAATTGATGCGGCGCAGCCGGTGTTAGTAGACTTTTGGGCGCCATGGTGCGGTCCTTGTAAAATGGTAGGACCTGAAGTGCAAGCAGTTGCCGAGGCTTATGAGGGAAAGGCTGGTGTGGCTAAAGTCAATGTTGATGAGCAGCAAAATATAGCAAGTGAGTATAATGTGATGAGTATTCCCACCATGATTATCTTTAAGGATGGCAAAGAAGTAAATCGCCTGGTCGGCTATCGCCCCCAGAAAGATTTAACGGCAGCGCTTGATAAGGTACTATAAAAATAAAAACCGTCGCCTGTGCGGCGGTTTTTTTATTTACCCATGATTCAGAGTTCGTTCGAAATATAAGATCAGTTCCATGCATAAAATAATGAAAATTATAATATATTATTAAAAAAAGGAACTGAAAAAGATGAACTTTGAAAAAGGTTTACTGCTCATTATAGGGAATCTTGTAAAGGGGGTAGCCTTGATTTTTCCGCTTCTTTTTGAGGGCGCCGCAAGATATCTAATGTGTCTGATTTTATTGCTGTTTTTTATAAAAGGTATGTATGATTTGCAACGGGAAATAAAAGGCCGAGTTTCCGCAATATTATTATGGTTTGTGTCAGTTACAGGTATTATTAGTGGATTTTCTATCAGCCTATTATTTGTAATGATTTGGTATGACATTCTATTTGAACTGAAACAATTGTCCGGGTATTTACTTTTAATCAGTTCTATTTGCTTATTAGGCAGTATTTCTCTAACCTATATAATTAGTCTTAGGCAGCAAGAAATCAATAGTTAAAATAGATAGCCCAGTCGCATTAGGCTTGGGCTTATTTTTTTTTGTATTTTTGTGGTATAATATACTGCAATTAAATTTTATTTTTTTTATTATAGCGTATAATAACAATTAGTATAATATAAGTTTCGGAGGATAACCATGACGGATAAAGCAAAGGATATTGGTACGGGAAAATATTTTACGATGGTAACGTACGGCTGCCAAATGAATGAAAATGATTCAGAGCGTCTGGCCGGGCAGCTTAAGCAAGTGAATTATACATATACTGATAAAACAGATGAGGCCGATTTAATTTTAATTAATACCTGCTGTGTGCGGGAGAGTGCAGAAAAAAAAATTTACGGCAAGATTGGCGAATTAAAGCGGCTAAAAGCAGTGAAGCCAGAGCTCATAATTGGCATTGTTGGCTGTATGGCGCAAAAAGACCGGGAAAAGATTATAAAAAAGGCGCCGCATGTTGATTTGGTAATGGGCACTAATAACTTGCATAAACTGGTGGAGGTTATTACTGAAGTTGCCAATTCTAAAGAACATGTTGTTGCTGTTTGGGAACAATCTGAGGAAAGCGCCGGAGAGTCCCCGGTTAGCCATAAGGGAAAAGTGGCGGCATATGTGCCGATTATGTACGGCTGTAATAACTTTTGTACTTATTGTATTGTACCCTATGTGCGCGGACGGGAACGCAGCCGTCAGGTTTCTGAAATTGTGCGGGAAATTACGGCGCTCGGTCAGGAGGGTTTTAAAGATATTACGCTACTCGGGCAAAATGTCAATTCGTATGGCAAAGACCATCAAGCGGGGACAACTGATTTTGCCGGCTTACTTAAGGCCGTAGATAAAATTGACACAATTGAACGTATCCGCTATATGACCTCACATCCTCGTGATATGAATAAAGACGTTATTGAGGCAATCGCCGGCAGCCAGAAAATCTGCGAGCATTTTCATCTGCCCATTCAAGCCGGCAGTGATATTTTGCTTAAGCGGATGAATCGCGGCTATACGACCGAGTATTATCGGGAGCTTATTAAAAGCGTTCGTACGCTAGTGCCTAATGCCAGTATTACGACAGACCTGATTGTAGGCTTTCCTGGTGAAACCGATGAACTTTTTCAGGAAACCTTAGCGTTTATTAAAGAAATCCAGTTTGATGCCGCTTATACCTTCCTTTATTCACAGCGTTCCGGCACTCCTGCGGCAACCATGCCGGAGCAAGTTCCTTTGCCTATAAAAAAGGCCAGACTTAAAGAGCTCATGGATGCCCAAAATGAGATTAGCCTCGCCCTTAATAAAAAGCTTGAAGGTCAGACCCTGGAGGTTTTAGTGGAGGGTGACAGTAAAAATGATGCTGCTAAGTTTATGGGACGTACACGCACTAATAAGCTGGTACTATGGGAAAAGACCGGTAAGGAAAGTGTCGGTGATTTAGTTAATATAAAAATCACTCATGCGCAAACATGGCTGCTAAAGGGACAGGCTATTATTTAGTGAATTTTCATGGGTTTTGATTTAAAAAGCTCCCCTCTAGAGTGGGGAACTAAGGCAAAATACTGGCCTTTCTGGTCTAAAGGATAAAAGACCGCGTTAGCGGTTTGTCTTAATTGCAGTGGGAAGAGGAGACAGGGATGAGCGTTACATATACTCCTATGCTGGAGCAATATAGAGAGATAAAAAGTAAACATGTACATGAAATTTTATTTTTTCGGCTGGGCGATTTTTATGAAATGTTTTTTGAGGATGCCGAGCTTGCGTCAAGGGAACTTGAAATTACGCTGACCTCCCGGGAAGCCGGGCAGAACCAGCGCATTCCCATGTGCGGCATTCCTTATCATGCGGCGGAAAATTATATAGCCAGACTTATTGCTAAGGGCTATAAGGTGGCAATTTGTGAACAGGTCGAAGACCCTAAGCTTGTTAAAGGGCTGGTTAAACGTGAAGTAATTAAGATTATTACGCCGGGAACGGTTTTAACGGAGGCGCTGCTGCCCGATGCAGCCAATAATTATTTGGCTGCTTTGTATGAAGAAGAGGATGTACTTTATTTGGCGGCTGCTGACATTTCTACAGGGGAATGCATGTGGGCTTTATTTAAAGGCGCCAGTCGCCTAAGCGCGCTATTGGATCATTTGTTTCACTTGATGCCCGCTGAGTTAATTTTGGCCAGCAGCATCAAGAATTTAGCCGATTTAACTGGTTTTATTGAAAGTCGCATCCCTCATTGCAGCACGACCAATGTAATGCTTGATGATTCTGCCAGCATTAATAATTTGCCTAAGCAGCATTTTTCCAAGGAAGAACTACCGGATAGCGGCGGTGCCTTACTAGCCGTAGCATCCCTCTTATATTATTTGCATCAAACCGTAAAAACCGATTTATCCCATATCAACCATTTGGTTAAATATAATTCCAGTGATTATTTGATTTTAGATGCAGCAACCTTACGAAATTTAGAAATTACGCGCAATATGCGGGACGGCAGCAAGCGTGACACGCTGCTGTCGGTACTTGATTTCACCAAGACGGCCATGGGGGGGCGGCTTTTAAAAAAGTGGCTGGAATATCCGCTGATTAATCAGAGCCAAATTATAAGGCGCCAGGAAGCCGTCGCGGAGCTCATTGAAAAACCAGCTGCCCGTGCGGCCATATCTGAGTGCATGGCTAGTATCTATGATTTTGAGCGCATCCTTACGCGCCTTGAGGTCGGAACAGCCAATGCCCGCGATTTAGTTGCGCTTCGATCTTCACTGGAAGCGCTGCCTGAGATAAAAGCGCAGCTTAAGGACATGAGTGCAAGCCTCTTTTCCCATGCTGGCATGTCAATTATGACGCATAGTGATGTCTCTTCGCTGATTGGGTCAGCCATTGTAGATAATCCGCCGCTTTCGGTACGTGAAGGCGGCATGATTAAGGCAGGCTATGATTTAGAACTTGACGAACTTAGAAGTATTTCTCATGACAGCAAACAGTGGATACAAAATTTAGAAACAACCGAACGGGAAAAAAC
>JAJFUN010000018.1 GCA_021372375.1 Pelosinus sp.
TCTTGACAAAAAAGGAACGTCCCCGACTGTCAACCTTAAGTATTGTTATGAGGTCTGCTGTCAGCCATAGTATGGCTTGTGCAAAAGTCCTTTTTTATGGTTTGAGAAGCTATAATAACTAGAAAATCAGTGCTTAAAATAATTTATTGAATGGCGGTTTTTAAACAATTAAGACATGCCTGGATTGTCTCACGACCACGGACAAATAACATAAATATAATAAATTTATGATATAATTATAATAATAAAGGAGTGATTTTGTGGATAAACGTTTAACCTTGTCTTCGTACATTTTAATTGGTTCAATGCTTTTTGGTCTGTTTTTCGGGGCAGGAAACTTGATTTTTCCTGTACATATGGGGCAGGAGGCTGGCAGTAATGTCATGATTGCTACTCTTGGCTTTCTGGTAACAGGCATTGGACTGCCGTTCTTAGGTGTAGTAGCTATTGGAATTTCCAACAGTAATGGTTTGTTTGATCTGGCAAGCCGCATCCATCCGTTGTATGCTTATGGCATGACAATATTGCTGTATCTAACAATAGGTCCTTTTTTTGCTCTGCCGCGAACAGGCACGGTTTCTTATGAAATAGGTTTAGCTCCCTATATTGCTAAGGAGCAGCAATTGGTTGGTTTAGTTTGTTTTACTATTTTATTTTTTCTTATTGCACTACTTTTTTCATTAAAACCTAGTAAAATTTTGACTTGGGTCGGAAAAATTTTAAATCCATTGTTTTTGTTGTTTTTGGCATTTTTAATTGTCATAAGTTTTGTAAATCCAATGGGCTCGGCTTCTAATGCGCAAATTCACGGTGCTTATAATGCACAGCCGTTTTTTAAAGGGTTCACCGAAGGTTATAACACCATGGATGCATTGGCTTCGCTGGCTTTTGGCATTATTGTTGTGCAGACCTTAAAGGATTTAGGGGTTAATAGTCCCCTCGGTATTGCAATCGGTACTGTGAAGGCAGGGGCAGTAAGTGTAGGGCTTATGGGCTTAATCTATGGCTGTCTTGCTTATATTGGGGCAACAAGTGTAGTTCAGTTTAAGTTGTCGGCAAATGGAGGCATTGCTTTAGCGCAAATTGCCAAGTTCTATTTTGGTGCAGCGGGCAGTATTTTGCTAGCAATTATTGTGACACTGGCCTGTTTGAAAACAGCAATCGGTCTAATAACCGCCTGCTCAGAAACATTTCACAAGTTGTTTCCAAATTTGCTCAGCTATAAAGCATATGTGTGTTTATTTACACTGGTGTCCTGTATGATTGCCAATGTCGGCTTGACCCAGATCATTGCTTTATCAATTCCGGCTTTAATGTTTTTATATCCGCTGGCAATTACTTTGATTTTACTGGCCTTTTTGTCACCCTTGTTTAAGCATCGTCAAATTGTCTATAGCTTAACGACATTGTGTACCTTGTTTGCTAGTATAGGCGATGCTTTTGCGGCAATGCCTGAAGCAATTAAACATGAACCATGTATAGAGCAGTTGCTGGCCCTTTACCGTAATTTTCTACCGTTTTTTGACATTGGCATGGGCTGGGTGATACCAGCGGCTATCGGTTTAGTATTAGGCTGTTTAATTGGACTTTTTTCAAAAAGTCCCGCACAAGCCTAACGGAATATTATTAGCTGACATTCGCTGATGAAAGTATATACGTGATTTTACAAGCTGGCAATACTGAAAAACTCCTGATGCGGGCAGGAGTTTTTCAGTATTGTGTGAAATGTTACAATATAATTGTTCATAATGAGACTGACACCGAGCCAGCCTCGATAATTAAAAGGAGGCAGGGGTATGTTTTCTCTATTACTTATTTTTTTAGGCATTTACATTGTATATTGTTTGCTTAGGTCTGGTTCACATGCTGCAGGCGGGTATGGTAATTCAGGCATGGGCAGCATGTTTGGCGGCATGGTTCTTGGCTATTTGCTGTCGCATTATCTGATTGATCAAAATCAATATGACATGTGGCGAAATCTTGATGATGATGATTTGCGGGACACGCTTACTTCGCAAGGGATTTTGAATGATGCTGATTATAATCAGCTTTTGGGGCAAGCAGCCGAGGGAGCGCTGCCGGGCTATGATAATAGCGATACTGATTTAAATAGTGATGCCAATGATTATGTTGCAGCCAATGACAGTTCTAGCTATGATGATTTTGGCGGTGGGGATGATTTCGGTGGTTTTGATGCGTAGGTAATTAAAAATAAGGGAACTGCTATGGCTTATTATAGGCATGGCAACTCCCTTTACTTTCCTTGCTTGAAGATAAATATTATTAGCGATACAACAAATAGTAGCTGGACATGGCTGTGCTAAGTCGGTGCTTTTCATCCATATGGCTTAAGTCGGCGCTGGAATCCTCCAGACAATCTAGGCCTGTATCGGTTTGTTCGACTTGTGTATGGCCTAGTGCAGAATTTGGATCTTTCATTTAATCGCCCCCTTATATATAAAATACACTGATAGTATGCACTAAATTTATCTGGTTAACACATTGCTTGCAGGAAATGTAAGCTTTATGACGAAATTTGCATTTTAGAAGGAGTGATTTTTATGATGGTAATATGGAAAGAGGAATATAGTGTCGGCATAACCGAGATAGACGAACAGCACAAGCAGCTATTTGATATTGTGAATCGCACGCAAGAACTTATGGACAATGAATTCATCGTTGATAAATATGATAAAATAGTCGAGATAATTGATGAGTTAAAGGCATACACCCATTACCATTTTAAGGCTGAAGAAGATTACATGCTCAAAATCGGCTATAAAAAGTTTTTCTCGCAAAAAGTAGCCCATACGGACTTTTTAGAAAAGGTAGATTCTATTGACCTTACTCAAATTGATCTAAATCAAAATAAATATCTACAAGACATATTACAATTTGTGTGTGATTGGCTGGTAGGACATATTTTAAAACAGGATAAGCTGATTGGCGCAAATGCCGAGAATTTATAAGTATCTAGAAGTTATTAAAAAACACCAAACAAGTCAAAATTGGCTTGTTTGGTGTTTTTTACTTAATCGGCTATTACCCGATTGCGACCGGTGTTTTTGGCTTCATATAGATTTTTATCTACTGAAGCCAGTAAATCAGTCATGACCACAGTTTCTCGCGAGAATGTATGAACGCCAAAACTGGCTGTAATCTTTATTGTACCACCAGCAGTTGGGAGGGCTAAGTGTTCTATTGCTGTTCGCATCCGTTCGGCAATAGTTTTAGCAGCTTTGGCATCGCAGTCGTTAAGGCAAATTAAAAATTCTTCGCCGCCGTAGCGGGCAACCCAGTCTTCTTTTTGCTCTCGGATGTTTTTGGTTAACTCCAGGGCAAAGTATTTTAAAACCTCATCACCAATAATATGTCCATATTGATCATTTACCCTTTTAAAATGATCAATATCTGCCATGATTAATGAACACGGTTGTTTGCTTGAACGAATAATTTCGAGTGGCAATCTTTCTGAAATATATCGTCTATTATATACCTTGGTAAGTTCGTCAGTGATTGCTATTGCATTTAGTTTAGCAATGGAAGTACGAATTTCCTCAAAATCTGTATGTTCCGTAAGGCCGTGCCAAACATTTCCTAGAATATTGCGTGAGGTGACATCTTTTAGCAATTCTAATACAACAATTCGTTCAGATAAGTGTATGGGCATTGCGGTAATCATATAAACTTTATCTTCAGTAGCCTGAAATTTTACAAATGTACCGTTTTCCAGTGCAGCACGCATGGATATGCAGTTTAAGCAAATAGACCCTTCTGCCCAAAAATCATAGCATAGTTGGGTTTCTGAAATGACTTCTAGTCCGGTTGCATTATTGTCAACAGTACTCATAACCTGTTTTTTTACTGGATCTACAATGCGCACTTTATCGTAATACTTTGCAAAAACTTTCATGTCGTCTACTATCGAATTCATATCCATAACAGTTCCTCCTGCAGTGAAGTAACGATAAGTTATTGTCAGTTTATCATAATAATTGTCAATTTACAATTAAAAACGATTATTGTTTAATAATTAATAAAAATATATACTCTAAATTAAGAAACCTTATAAAATTTTAGAAATAAAGGAAAACGTAGCATTGTAAAAAATATGCAGGAAAATGCTGAGAATGGACGAATATTATATATATATAATATATTAAAGGGGTGCACACTTATGACATTAAAAGCTAAAGTGTTAGGCGGATTTATGCTGGCAGCTTTTATGACGCTGCTGGTTTCAGGGATTAGTATGTATATGATTGGCAATATGAATACAACAATGCAGCAAATGCAGGACAGGACTATACCTTTGATGCTTAAAACTTCAAAGGTTGGTACGCTTAATGTTCAACAGGTTGGAACACTACGCGCTTTTTTCATAACAGGTCAGGATAGTTATATTGCCGACTATAATAAATATAGTGATGAGGCTGGTAAGATTGAAGAAGAACTAGAAAAGGGTGCTATAACTGAAGAGGGCCGGAAATTTTCACAGGAATTGACTGAACTTGATAATAAGTATGATGCTGCTGTAAAAAAAATTATTGCGATGAAAAAAAATGGTCAAGAGCAAGAAGCGATTATCTATATGCGTGATGAGGCAACACCGATTGCTAAGCAGCTTAATGCTAAGGTAAACGAATTTATGACGTTTCGGGAAAAACAAGTCGGCGATACATTGTTAGAAGCGCAGTCAGCTGGTAATAAGGCGCGCACAATGACAGGGATAATTGCTATTATCGCGCTTTTAGGCGGGATTGGTATCGGTGTTAGCATCAGTCGTTCAGTGGACGGCGCATTTAAGACGGTAATTGCTGATTTGGGCCGCTTGGCAAAAGGTGATTACAGCTTTAAGGTTGCTCAAGCAGATCTTGCCAAGAAAGATGAAGTAGGTATAATGGCTAGGGCTATGGATAATATGCTAAAAGCCATGAGGGAGGTTATCGGCCAAGTAACTAGGTCTTCTCAGCAGCTGGCTGCATCTTCTGAGGAACTTACTGCTAGTTCAGAGCAGGCGGCTCAGGCAGCGAATCAGGTAGCAACTGCTATTACCGATGTAGCAGATGGTTCTGCTCATCAGGTAAAGGCAGTTGATGAAACAACTCATATTGTAGAACAGCTGTCTGCCGGTATCCAGGAGGTTGCGGCAAACGCGAGTAATGTTGCAGCCACGGCAAAGAAAACTTCCAGTGCTGCACAGGAAGGCGGCAAAGCTGTAGAAAAGGCAACAAATCAAATGACGCAAATCGAGAAGTCTGTGGATGATTCGGCGCATAGGGTTGGCAAATTAGGTGAACGTTCTTTGGAAATCGGCAAGATTGTAGATACTATTTCCGGTATTGCCGGGCAGACTAATTTGTTGGCGCTCAATGCTGCAATTGAAGCGGCAAGGGCCGGGGAGCAGGGTCGCGGGTTTGCGGTGGTAGCTGAAGAGGTGCGTAAGCTGGCGGAACAGTCGCAGGAAGCGGCAAAACAAATTGCGGAATTGATTAATGAAATAAGGATAGATACCGATAAGGCAGTAACCGTAATGAATGAGGGTACACTAGAAGTAAGGACAGGCACGGAAGTGGTAAATGAGGCCGGTAAAACTTTTATTGAAATTGTAAAGCTAATTGGTCAAGTTTCCGAACAGGTTCATGGTATTTCAGCGGCCATCGAACAAATGGCGGCAAGCAGTCAGCATATTGTTGTCTCAGTAAAAGATATTGATAAAATAAGTAAAGAGGCATCCGCGCATACCCAGACGGTTTCTGCCGCTACCCAGGAACAGTTGGCTTCTATGGAAGAAATTGCATCATCCAGCCAGGCTTTGGCGAAGCTGGCGGAAGAGCTCAATAGCGCTACCGCGAAGTTTACTATATAAAATTTGCTTAAGCAGTCTGAGCTGAGGTTTTTAGATAAGCCAAACAAAGTATGCTAATAGATAGTTGTAAAAACATAAGAAAAGTCCTGCGGATTTGCAGGACTTTTCCATTTTCATGAAAAATATTAGATAGTAATAATAAAGGATGTTTTGTCTGAAACTTATAAAGGGGATGTGTATTATGCGCATACTATTTCATAGATACTGATTAAAAGGAGATGATTGTAAAACATATGACAAGAGAAAATGCTATTTTAACATTTACCAATACGCTCTTTTATCCGCTTGAGCCAGCAAAAGATGAGGTCAAAGTAGAGGATATCGCGCATGCCTTATCGCAGATGTGCCGGGCAAACGGTCATTTTAAAACTTTTTATAGCGTGGCGCAGCATTCTATAAATTGCGCAAATGAGGCCAAAGCTAGAGGTTTATCGGTCAGGGTGCAGTTAGCCTGCCTGCTGCACGACGCGAGTGAGGCCTATATTTCTGATATTACTAGACCAGTAAAGTGTTATCTGCACGAATATCGAAAAATTGAACATCGGCTGCAGCAGGTAATCTTTTCGCACTTTGGCGTTGCTGACCAGAGTGAAGCGGAAAAACGGCAGGTTGACGACATTGATAATGCCTTATTGTACTTTGAATTTGAACAACTGCATAATCAGGGTATTTGCGAAAATCCCCCACGGATATATTCAAGACCTGATGTCGCCTTACGAAATATGATTACGGTTGAGGCGGAGCTTATTAATTTAGCCAAGTATCTTCTCAAGGAAATAGAGAAAGAGCAGCAGGAGTTTAGCTTATGAAAATAGCTTTGCTGCAAATGGATATTGTTCTTGGTAATACAGCGGCTAACCGGCGCAAGGCAAAGACCATGATTGAGGAAGGCCTCAGGCAAAAGGCCAAGTTATTTGTATTACCTGAACTATGGACTACCGGTTATATACTTGACAGTCTCTTAGAAATAGGCGAAGCGGAAGATGGGCTGACAGTCCGAATGCTGCAGAATATCGCACAAGAGCACGGCGTGGAAATTGTATCAGGTTCTATCGCTGAAATTCGAAATAGCCGGGTATATAATACCGTCTATGCAATCAATACAAATGGCGAGATCGTGGGTAAATACAGTAAGATTCACTTGGTGCCAATGATGAATGAAGCGGAGTTTTTAACTGCTGGCGATGCGCAGGGTATATTCGACCTCAGTTTTGGTAAAGCAGGCGCCATTATATGTTATGACGTCAGGTTTCCCGAGCTTTCACGCAGTTTGGCCTTAAACGGCTGCCAAACTATGTTTGTGTCTGCTGAGTGGCCGGCTGGCCGCGGCAAGCACTGGCGAATTTTGAATATGGCCAGAGCTGTGGAAAATCAAATGTTTGTGTTTGCGGTCAACCGGGTCGGCCGGGATGTAGATAATACATTTTACGGACATTCTATGCTAATCAATCCATGGGGCGATGTTATAGCGGAAGGCTCAGAGAATGAGGAACAGGTAATTATTGCTGACGTAGATTTTGGCATGGTGGAAAAGGTGAGAAAGCAGGTGCCGGTTTTTGCGGGCCGCCGGCCGGAGTGTTATTGATTGTTGTTTTTATACAAGAGGAAAATAGAAATATCAACAGCTAGACCGCGCGGCGTTCTATTTTAGCGAGACCACGTATGTATTTTAATACTTACTGGTCTTTTTTTATAATAAATTTTAGAAATTGGTAGGTTTTTGTTTGGTTACGTCGAATAAGAATATTATGGTAGATCATTCTAGTGAAGGCTAAAACTTGGAGTGATAATTGTGAGAGTATTGATTGTGGACGATTCATCACTTGTTAGAATGCAAATGAAAAGAGTTTTGCTTGATAATTTTATAGATATTGAATTTGCTGAGGCCGCGAGTGGTATTGAAGCCCTGGAAAAGCATCGCAGGTTTAAACCGGAAGTGATTATTTTGGATTATATTATACCTCCGCCTGATGGACTTGCGGTGCTCAAAATTTTAAAGGGTTTTGATAAACAGGTAAAAATAATTATAGTAACGACACTGGGAAAGCAAAAGTTTATTTATAATAAAATGCTAGACAGTGGCGCCTTGGCGGTGTTTGCAAAACCGATAACCCGGGAAGTTCTAATAGAAATTATTTGTATATTGCAAAAATCTATCGGTACGGGTGAGAAAATTGAGGAAAATTCGCGTTGATGAACTAAAAGAAGGAATGATCGCTAGTCGAACAATTTGTGATGAGCGCGGTACCATTCTGGTGTCAAATGGTGTTGTCTTAACGGTTTCGATTATCGAACGCCTGCAAAATTTTGACGTTAGGTTTATTTATATTCAGGTTGAAAGTAATGAGACAGCCAAGCGTGAAATTGCTGCTGAATTACGGCAGATATCTGACGATATTTATGCGCAGCAGGTAATAAAAATTAAAGAGAATATGGGTATGATTGAGGGTATTTTGTATCCTGCTTTAGAAAAACCTGATGTTAAATTGTTTGTAGAAAAATATGATGAGCTCCTTTTTAAACATAGCTTGCGCACAGCCATTTTGAGCCTTAATCTGGGATTAATAAAAAGGTATAATAAATCTCAATTGAATAATTTAGCATTAGGGTCAATTCTTCATGATTGTGGCATGGAGAGCTTTATAGATTTGGATATGGAACATCCGCTCAAGGGATATGGCAATTTATGCAGCAATCAAGCTTTAGATATGGAAGCTGCGTTGATTTGTCTGCAGCATCACGAACGATATGATGGCAGCGGTCTCCCTTTTGCTTTTGGCAGGACGCAAATAACGGAACTGGCTTTTTTAGTAGCAGTTGTTGATTATTATGATCGTTTTTTGATCCGCTGTAAGGATTCGAAAAAAGCCTTTTTTGCGACAGTTGAGAAAAAAGGCAGCTATTTTGAACCCGGCATGACGGATTTATTTGGTTCTACTTTGGATTGGCACCGGTTTTATAGTATTTCATGAGTAGTGTAAGCTATGGGAACGTGTCATTATATTATTGCGTGAAATTTAAGCTAAGATAGTTTCGGGGTTGCCGCTAGCGATGATTTTTATATTTCGCTAATGCGGCGGCCTCTATTTTTATGAGATAAATGTTAAAAATAATGTATGGGGAGGAAAAAACGGTAAGTAGCCAATAGTATATAGGGATACTTTGTTAACTTACTACAAGGAGGAAAAACATGTACGATATTATCGCAATCGCTAAGACTGCGCTTTGGGTAGTTGGTTTAATTGTGCTCATAACTATTATTGTGAAATCAATTGTAAGTGTGGGCGGCAATGAAATAGCTGTTTTGGAGCGCAAATATTTTGGTAAGCCTATGCCTCAGGGACGGGTTATCGCGCAGGAAGACGAAATAGGAATTCAAGCCAGGACACTTGGTCCAGGCTTACACTTTTTGGTCCCTTTTCTATACTCAACCAAAAAGCAGCAATTTACGCTCATTAAAGAAAATGAAGTCGGGCTTGTCGAGAGTATTGACGGCAATTCCATTCCTGCCGGAAAAATTTTCGGCCGTACGGTCGAAGGACATAATACCTTTCAGGACGGGGCAGCTTTTTTGGCCAACGGTGGGGAGAAAGGCCCGCAGATTCCGGTCATTCCGGCCGGGACCTATCGTATTAATCCTTTTTTATTTCGTGTAAGGGTAGTCCCTGTGACCATAATACCTGCAGGAAAGGTTGGAATTATCACATCCATGGATGGTCAGCCAATTGAATCAGGTCGGCTTTTGGCCGAACGCATTACCGGGCATTCTACCTTTGAAAATGGCCAGGCCTTTTTAGATCAAGGCGGTCAGCGTGGACCGCAGATTGATATTTTGCTGCCTGGTACTTATCGTATCAATTCCGATTTGTTTAAAGTTGAGCTATGTGAGGCAACTGTCGTGCCGGCTAATAAAGTTGGCCTTGTTACAGCAAGAGATGGTAAAGCTTTGCCTGAACAGGAGTTTGTCGCCAACCGTATAGAGGGGCATCGAGATTTTCAGGATGCTTCCGCCTTTTTGGCTAACGGCGGCCAGCGTGGACCTCAATTTGATGTATTAAAACCAGGTACATATTATATTAATCCCACGATGTTTGTTGTGACCTTAGATGATGTGGCAGTTATTGAACGCGGGCAGGTTGCAGTGGTAGTATCTAATGTTGGTGAAGAACCACGACAAATCAAGCAGGCTGTTGAGGAAGCCGTTAAAGAAGCAAAGGCATCTGAAGAAACTAAGAAAGCTGTTGACAGCCGGCTTCGGGAAGGCATTGAGCGCTATGTAGTGCCAAACGGGTTTCGTGGTATTCAGCAGGAAGTAGTGGGACCAGGTACTTATTATCTGAATCGTATGGCATTTCATGCATATACGGTGGATACCACTAATATTACGATTGATTGGGATGAAAGCAGTGAAACTAAGTTTGATCCGCTGAAAGTGGTTTCTAAAGACGGCTTTGAGATGGGCGTGTCTGTCAAAGTCATCATCCGGGTACGACCTGATCAGGCGCCATACATGGTGGCGAAGATTGGGTCTATCGAAAATTTAATTAATCATGTCATTCATCCGATGATTGACAGTTCATTTCGTAATCAGGCGTCTTCTACTTCGGCTATGAACTTTATGCAGGATCGGCAAAGTGAGCAGAAAAAAGCTGAAGAGGCGGCGCGGTTTGAACTCGAACGGTATCATGTAGAATGCGTCAGTGTGTTAATCTGCCAGATTAATCTGCCGCATGAGCTGATGAAAACGCAAACGGAACGTATTATTGCTGAGCAGCAAATGGAAATGTACAATTCCCAGCAGCAGGCTGAATCCAAACGTATTGCGACAGAAAAGACACGGGCGGAAGCCGATCAGCAGAAAAACCTGGTGGAAGCAGAAATCGGCGTAAAGATTGCGGCGCAAAACAAGGAAAAAGCTATTCGTTTTGCTGAAGGCGAGGCTGAAGCTATTCGACTCAGAAAAGAAGGCGAAGCCAAGGGTATTACAGCTGTAGGTAAAGCTGAAGGCGATAGGATTTTGGCCATTGGTAAAGCTACCGCTGAATCGTATGAACTTCAGAACAAGGCAATTGGCGGCGATGGAGTAGTTTCTATCGAAATTGCCAAGCAAATTGCCGAAGGCAATATTAAGGTTACCCCTGATTTTCTAGTACAGGGCGGGGATAATTTGAACGGACTGCTCTCGGGTTATCTAACGCAGTGTCTGGCTGGTAAGGCAAAACCAGAGGAAGTACCAAAAAAACAGGAAGCATAACAAAAAGGGGAGTACCATGCTATATGCAGAGTATTCCCCTTTGCTATTTAGCCACTGCTAGTACTATATGGCCAGTTTTCATCGGTTCGCCTGCCTGCTTGGCCATTGCGGTTTCTTCTTGGATCTGCTGTAAGATAGACATAGCCGGGCAGTCATTAATTAGTCTGTATTAGGTATACGCTGACAATGAGCAGAATTACGCCAATAAGTCGCTGCGGGCTAATTGTATGAACAGGACTGCCTAATAGGCCAAAATGATCGAAGACAATTGCTAAAATAAATTGTCCGGCAATAACAAGGCTAAGCATATTAGCAATGCCAATACTTGGCAAACATATGACGGTTGAAAAAATATAGAATGCGCCAAACAAGCCGCCTGTCCACAGCCAAAAACTTGGCTGCGTAAGGGTCTGCATAGTTGGCAGACTTTCCATGCCTAAGCAAATTGATCCTATATATACAAGTCCCAGCCCGGCAGTACCTGCAATGAAACTAATAAGTGAAGTTAGAAGCGGGCTGCCAATCTGAGATAACAGTTTTCCATTAATGCTGACTTGGAAGGTTATAAAGGTTCCTGAGACTAGAGCTAATAGATAATAAAACATTTATTTTCTCCTTTTTGTTTTAGCTAATCATTAATTATTATAATCCTTTTATAGGTAAACTAAAATAGCTTAAAAAAGTGGAGATTTCAAACAGTATTTCCTGGAAATATTATACAATAATTAACTTTATCAAAAGGGGCTGGTGCCAGCGATATTTTATATCGCTGAAGTACCAGCCCCTTTAACTTATATTTTTAGAAAAACAATATTGGCGCAATAATTAATGAAATGGTTCCTGCGACCTTTATAAGCGGATTCATTGCTGGCCCTGCAGTATCCTTAAAGGGATCACCAACCGTATCGCCAATTACCGCGGCTGCGTGAGCCGGCGTTCCTTTGCCGCCAAAGTTTCCTGATTCAATATACTTTTTGGCATTATCCCATGATCCGCCGGAGTTGGACATAAATAGCGCCATCAAAATCCCGGCGGCAGTTGCCCCTGCCAAAAATCCAGCTAAGGATTTTGCGCCCATTAGAAAACCAACGACAAGCGGCGAACCGACCGCAAATATACCAGGCAGTATCATTTCCCGTATCGCTGCCCTGGTACTGATGTCTACGCAGGCGGCATAGTCAGGACGACCGCTGCCGTCCATAATTCCTGGTATTTCCCTAAACTGCCGCCGAACTTCTTCAATCATTTCAAAAGCAGCTTTACCAACAGCCTCCATGGTAAAGGCGCATACGATAAACGGCAAGGTTGCGCCTAAGAATATACCAATCATTACTGTTGGTTCAGTTAAATTGATTGTTAAATGCCCATTAACCAATAATCCGGCTAATTTAGGATTTTTAGCTACTTCTTCACCAAACGCCGTAAATAATGCTAAGGCTGTCAGCGCAGCTGAACCGATAGCAAAACCCTTAGCAATAGCGGCAGTGGTATTGCCAACCGAATCCAGCTTGTCTGTTGTTTTTCGGACATCTTCACCAAGTTCAGCCATTTCGGCAATGCCGCCAGCATTATCGGCAACCGGGCCGAAAGAGTCTACTGCTACTACCATACCGGCGGTACACAGCATGCCCATAGCGGCCATGGCTATTCCGTAAATTCCCGCTTGATTAAAGGCTATCCAGATAGCTGTCACAAATACCAGCATAGAATAGCCTGTACTTCTTAATCCATTGGCAATACCTGAAATTACATTTGTGGCAGCTCCCGTTACAGAGGCATCGGCAATGCCTCTAGTCGGCTTTTTAGCATGCGAGGTATAGTATTCTGTAATCATACCAACCAATACATTTACGCCTAAGCCTGCAACAATGGCGATAAAAATCGGGAAGCCTTGTGCGCCAAAGATATTTTGCGCAAGGAAAAAGGCCATTAAACCAGTGAGTAAGTTAGTGGACCATAATCCTCTGTTCAAAGCCTTTTGCGGATCGCCATTTTCGCCTGTACGTACCAGAAATGTACTAAGAATGGAGGCGGCAATCCCTGCTGCGCCGATTAGCAGCGGGAACAATACCCCGTTTATACCGAAAATTGCATTACCAATGAGCATGGCAGCAATTGCGGTAGCACCGTATGATTCAAAGAGGTCGGCTCCCATACCTGCCGTATCACCGACATTATCGCCGACATTGTCAGCAATAACCGCAGGATTACGCGGGTCATCTTCGGGAATACCGGCCTCTACCTTACCAACTAAATCAGCGCCGACATCAGCTGCTTTGGTATAGATTCCGCCGCCAACCCTGGCAAAAAAGGCAATGGCGCTGGCGCCAAAAGCAAAACTATTTATAACAACCGGATCCCGGAAAATAATATACAATGTGGAAACGCCTAGTAGTGCTAAACCAGCGACTGACATACCCATTACAGCGCCTGCCCTAAATGAAACACTGAGTGCTTTATTTAAGCTATGCCGGGCAGCTTCGGTCGTACGCGCATTGGCTTTGGTGGTGGAAATCATTCCTAAGTAGCCGGCAATTGCCGAACAGATTGCTCCTGCCAGAAAGGATACTGCTAATTTGTAACCATTGATAAAAAATAAAACGGCAAAAATAATCAGTGTAAACGGAATTAGTGTCCTATACTGACGGTTAAGGAAAGCCATGGCTCCTTCAAAAATAGCCTGAGAAAGTTCTTGCATTCTTTGGTTGCCTTGACTTTCACTGAGTACACTTGACATGCAATAACCTGCAAATAAAAGTGCTATTATGCCTGCAATTGGTGCTATATAAAGTAAGTCCAATATTGATCCCTCCGCTTTATGTTTATAGTATGATTCGGCACAAAGTTTCGATAAATGACGATTTTATTAAGACAAGTCAGCTACTGGTACAAAAGAACCAAATGATTAAATTTCACCTCTCTTTTAATATATTATTTAACAATAACAGTGTGAGTATGCTTGGTTATGTAACTAATAGTGATTATAATAGATACCAAATATAAGTCAACGACATAGATACCAGAAATACTGTATTGTACCAGTAGGATATGCTCAGCCTACTGAACAACAATTAGTCCAATTAATGCAGACATTCAAAAAGGGGCTGTCGCATTAGTATTATTGCTAACGCGAACAGCCCGCTATTTATAATGTGACATAGTTTAATCGCCGGACGCAGCAAGAATGCTGGTCCTGGTAGCCTCTTGCAGCTGTACAATATTTCGGTTATATTGGGCTGCTTTTGGATATCACATAAGATAAATCATTTTGTATGGCATCTAAATGGTATTCTGGAAATTTCTGCAAGCGTTCAATTTGTTCACCCTAATTGTAGTTAATAAAAGCAGGCAGGAAAGACAGTGA
>JAJFUN010000021.1 GCA_021372375.1 Pelosinus sp.
GATGTAGGTACAATAGTAGTAGGATGTTTTACTGGCGGAACCGGCGCGGAACTCATGGTCGGAGCTAAGGCGGTTGCCAAAGCTGGAGCTAAAGTTGTGGTGAAGAAAGTAAGTAAATATGCCAAGTACTTAAAGAATGAGACTGGAGCAATAGGCGAGGGGTTGGGTAAAGCAGCTGAAGCGGCATCAAAAGCAGCCAAGAATGTTGATGAGTTTAAAATATCAAACAAACATTTGCAGGATGCGGCAGGAAGATGGCAAAAATTTAATACAAATAGCAAAGAAGAAGTAAATGAACTTATTAAAGAAGGCCTTGAATCACCTAATGCAATGTTCTTACCTAATAATCAACCTAATTCATTTAAAGTTATAGTTGATATGGGGAAGGAAATTGGTACAAAAGGAGAAACTAAGTTACAAGTAATTGTGGGAGATGATGGCAAAATATGGACAGCATATCCAGTGAAATAAGATTACTATTTGATTATCAATTTAATAATGAGTCTACAGAAATAGACCAAACTTTACTTACCCAAAAGAATTATAAATTATTGGCGGATATTGGAGGTAAACTTGATATATACTTAGACGGAATTAAGTTTTTTTCAGAGGATGGAATACTGTTATTAGAGTTTGGAGTGCAGTTGAAGGAGTGGTTAAATCAAGTACGACAAGGGGATTTGAGTAATTTTATATATGAAACTATGTCGTATAGCGAGGGGCCATTAATTGAATTTATTCAAGATGATGATTCGCAATCTTGGGGTATCTATTCGGTTTGGCAAGAATTTGAATATAATGAAAAAATTCCACTTGAGATATTGAATGAATCAGTAAACTGTTTCCTAATTGCATTGCATGATGATTTAATAAAAAAGTATAAGGTTAATATTGAATGGTATGTTTAGTTTTATTGTAAGACAGGATAAAATCCTTTGAAATAGGTTGTTAAACAGTTCACTGCAAAAGTGTTCCAAAGGTCACTGCAAAACAAAAGTATGTTCACGTAAATAGTGAAAATGGACAAGTTGCTTAGATTTTTGGCAATTTAGCAAATTAATACTAACTGCATAATGATAATTCTGCAGCCAGTAACAACAAATAGTACACTATGGTAAAATGGTAACAACAGACAATAATGTTGTTACCATTTGCTTTTTCACCTACAGTTTTTGCTCTGAGGGGTTGGGTAAAGCTGGTTTAATTTTTCCTAAATCTAATAGTGAGATGTTGAAACTTTTTAAAATTGACAGCAATACTTTCCATAAACAAGTAAAGCCCGAAATACTTAAGCAAATTAAGCAAGATCCTGTATATAGTAAAGAGTTTGCTAAAATGGGAAAAAACCCCGATATTGGTGTTGATAGCTTAGGCAATATTGTGCTTAAAGATGTAAGAAGTGGGGAAATACTTCAAACTAACTGGTCTTTTAGTAGTTTTCTACCATAATTAGGGGGTATAATCAATGTCATACGATTTAAATGTATTGGTGTTAAATCAGGAAAACGCAAGCGTGTTGCCCTTTTCTAGTGAGATACAAATACTGAATGAATTTCAGGAGATTCTAAGGTATAAAGAAATATGGAAACATATGACGGGAATGAGAGGGGTCTGGTACTTACTTGGCGTAGATGATGAAGATGGGTTTAACGCAATGCCAATTATCGATGCGGATTTTAACGTATGTCTAAAAAATCAGCAGATGCCATATTGGGTTTTAGATGAAGATGTAAGGTCGAACTTAAGTCCTTTGATAGCACTCGAAAAGTACAAGCACGACTTTGAAAAGATATTAAATTTCCTGATTCAAGAATCTCCAAGTAAAAGCATTATGTTTCTTGCTAGATATCAGGGTGGTGAGACAGAAATTGTTTGTGGTGTAATTAAATATTTAGAGTTTAAAAAACTACTAGATGAGCGTAAAATACTTTTTAATGTTTGTTATATTATTAGTGAACGTTAAGGTTAACGAAAAATCAATAAGTTATGACTTTACTAAGTATGCTCTCAACTTCGCAAATGATTCTTCTGATATTTTGGACGAGTTACTTTCCCATAAACGGATCGTTTTTTGGTTAACTCCGATAAGTGCCCAAAAATCCCTTTTGGTTAATCCATGCCAAAGCCTTGCTTTTCTAATTTGTTGTGGTAAAGTATCCTCCGGTAAATTCTCAAAGCAGCCTAAGATGTAGACAGGCTGCTTTAATACTATTGACAGCTTTTTCAGGGTGGTAATTTCGGCAGGCTTGCCGTGCTCTATTTTTGAAACGGTGACTTCTGATACATTCGCCTTCTTGGCTACGGTACGAATAGAATATCCAAGTAGGCAGCGGGCATAATATACACGCTCAGCCATAGTATTTCCGGGATCTGGCGGCTCAAAAGTTGATATCTCCTTAACTATATCAAAACCTATATTATTATCTGCACGGTTGCCCGTGCGGTTTTGCCGGGGATGCCATCAAGCCGTGTACGTGTAGTCCTAATGATATTCGTCGTTACCTCAAAAAGGTATCCGGTCCGCTGCTTGACAGGATTGATATTCATGTACATGTGCCACGCCTTGACTACAGCGAAATGACGGCTATGCAGCCAGCTGAATCCTCGGAAGAAATTCGCCAGCGGGTGGAATCAGCTAGGGAACTCCAGCATAACCGGCTTAAAAAATATAATATATACTGCAATTCGCAAATGGCCCACCGTCACCTTAAAACCACCTGTCCGATGACCAGCGAAGCTGAAGCAATCTTGAAACAAGCATTTGCCAGCATGAGCCTTAGCGGGCGGGGCTATGACAGGATTATCAAAGTGGCGCGGACCATTGCTGATTTGGGGCAGAGTGAGAAGATTACCGGACAGCATATCGCTGAGGCCATACAGTTTAGGAATCATGTGCAGGGGATTGGTCGACGTGAGGGCATTTTTAAAAAATTTGTACTGAAAGATTTAATACAATAGAGGACGCAGGATAATGCCTCGACGATGACATTGCCATAAAATAATGTTACAATACTTATGAGGAGCGTGAACTGCATGGAGGAACTTCTAAGGCAGATACTAGTTGGACAAGAAGAATTACGGAAAGAGTTAGTTTCTGTAAAAGAAAATATGTCAACAAAGACGGATATTGTCCAGTTAGAAAACAAAATGGATACGCACTTTGGCTCTTTATATGATGTAAGGGAAGTGCAAGCAGATATTAATGAACGAGTTTGTGATAGTTTAAACAGAATTGAAAAGAGACTGGATAGATTGTCATTACGCACTAGTTATAACAGTGCAGTAATAGAGAAAGTAGTAAAATAAATTACCTATTGAAGGGGAAAAATGATAAATTAGTCCACAGATAATGATTTGTGTTTTATAATATATGTATAAAGAATTCTAAAAAATGAATTTTAATATTTAAATTAGTAGAAAGGACTTTTATAATGAATTGGCTATTAAAACTTGGTTTGTTTTTTTCTTTTTTGATAGTATACACTATTTTCTTGGCGTATAACAACTAAGTGTCATAAGGGGACGGGACGAATTTGTCACGAAAAAAGTGTCAATTACGTCCCGTCCCCTTATGTCATTATTTGAATTTGGGGTATTATTTCTGACGCTTTATGAAATTTTGATAACGAGACCCTGCAGTGGCAGGGAAAAAACAATAGAAAACGAAATAATATTCATTATGTAAATAAAAAATTGTATTGCCGGAGGAGCTAATGATGGAAATACTTACTGATATAGGAAACAGAATTGTAAACGGCGGCTTTAAAGTGCATTTGCTGGTTTACGTTATTAGCGCAGCGCTGGGCATTATCATAATCCGGCTGGTATTTTACAAACTGCTCAAAATAGTCGCAAGAAAAACCAACATCGCTTATTCCTTGCTACAGCAAACCTTTAGGGGAATACCCACGCTGCTCGGCATTCTTATTGCCCTTTATGCTGTTATGGAAATTCTGACAATCCCTCCGCGCGGGCTGCTATTTCTCCAAAGGCTGTTTCACTCCCTTGTCATTCTATCCGTGACCCTTTTGGTCGCGCATTTAGCCTCAGGCTATCTTAAGCAAAAGTTCGGAAAAACATCTGGAGCTTTTGCTTCCACTTCAATCTTAGCCACAACAATTGACTTGGCTGTTTACACCATTGGTATATTGTTTTTGCTGGAATCTTTCGGAGTTGCAATCTCGCCGTTAATTACTGCTTTGGGCGTTGGTGGTCTGGCTGTCGCCTTGGCGCTGCAGGACACTCTGGCAAATTTATTTTCCGGCATCAATATTCTGGTGGCCAAACAAATCAAGATAGGTGATTTTGTTAAGCTGTCAACAGGCGAAGCGGGTCATATAGTTGACATGAGCTGGCGCAATACCACAATAAAAACTCCTACGGAGAATATGGTGGTCATACCAAATCAAAAATTTGCGTCCTCGACAATTATCAATTATGCGCAGCCGTTTGCTGAATGTTCCATCTCTATACCCATTGGAGTCAGTTATGAAAGTGATTTGGATTATGTGGAAAAAGTTACCGTAGCGGTTGCCAAAGAAATTCTTCAAGAAACGGCGGGCGGCGTCAATAGTTTTGCGCCAGTAGTCCGGTACAGCAGTTTTGGCGAGTCTAGCATTGACTTCAATGTTATTTTGCGGGTAAAGACTGTAACAGATCAGTATCTTATTCGTCACGAATTTATCAAGCGACTTCATGCTCGTTACCGCCAGGAAAAAATAATAATTCCCTATCCGACCAGGACAATTAATTTGGAGCAGGTAACACCGCTTGATGAAGTAAGTTTAAAGTCTGTTTCGAATCAGGGGGCAGCGATTGTATCTAAACCATGAAAATCTGTTTTGAGAATGATTGTTTATGTATATTTTTGTAAAACAGAGAATATATACCACTAAAGGCAGGTGGTATTATGTCAGTAGAAATGGCCTTTTATGTATTCTCTGGCTTGGTTGTGGTATCGTTGGTGCTGCGAAGTTCTTTAATTTATTATGGTTTGAGTAAATATAGCAAAACCCGGTAAGCAATTACCGGGTTATTTTTATGCACTTTTTATTAGTAAAGAACGGATAGTTGGTGCTGCAGGAAGACGGCTTTTTATTATGAACCAGACAAAAAGAACAAGACCAGCGCTAGTGATGGCCTTGTTTAGGGGTGTGTATTCAGACGGTTCATGTAGTCGCCTGAATAGGTTGACAAAAGTAGTATGCCCGAAGGTTTAGCCTTTATACAAGGAACCGGGAGCATTCCGTTAGTTTACAAAAAAACAAGGCCAGTTATGCGGCCTTGTTGGGGAGAGAAATATAGAGCCTTCTATTGTGGGTTACATATATAGTATGGCCAGTTAGGTTGGTATTTATACAGGATAGGGGTAACTATTTTTTGATCATTAGAAGGCCGTCTGTTTAATGCAGACGGCCTTCTAATTAATGCTAATGGGTACGAATGACAGTTTGATTATTCTTGGCATTGTAGTTTTTAAAGGGTAAATGAAAAATTAGGCAACCTTTATTATCAATAATACTAAGATGCTGAATAAAGAATCGGGCAAAAGCTCCGACAATACAGGCTGAGATTAACGTACCTTCACGAATACCGTGGATTTCATTGAAATAAACCTGAGAAAGTGCACCAGCAAGTATGACCAGGCTGATATCAAAAAATGTCTTGGTATAGCCGACGCCAAAACGCCACTTTTTAACGATGGAATACATAAATCCCTCACCGGCAAGCATGACTACGTTGCCAATGATCTGTAAGGCAACGCCTAAGGCCAAGGCTAAACAGCCTAAGAGTAAAGTCATTATTTTAAAGGTATAGATATCGGGATTAAAGCTGCTTAATAGAAACATTGTCAAATCAATAAAACAGCTAAAAAGAATGGTCATGGGAATTTGCAAAAGCTGAATATAGGGAAATTGGCGCTGCAAAATAAGTATCTGGCAAAGTAAAAATACCATATTAACGATAAAGGTGAAGGCGCCTAAGGTTAATGCATATTTCAAACTTAATATATAGGGGATACTTGAAATAGGTGATGTTCCTAATGAGCTTTTGATAATCAAGCAAATTCCTAAGGACATAAAAAATAGACCACATATAAATAGAAAATAACGTTTTTTTAATGACATAACAGCAAACCTTTCTAAGAGTGATAATACATAATAAAAAAGCCTATTTAGCTTAGCCAGGCTTTTAAGAGAATGTTTACTAAAGTTATTTTTAGCTTAATACTTCAAAAATATGCTGTCAAGTATTAGCTGTCTGTTTTAATTGGATTTGCTGGCAAAAAAAGCGGAAGATAAAAAAGGGTGCTGTCGCACTAAGCCTGTTTTTAAAAGTCTCCCCCTGTCGCTAATTGCGACAGGGGGAGACTACAATTAGGAGCTTCCAGACCTAAGCAATATCAAATACTTACGTTTCAAATAAATGGTATTTTTTCATTTGTAGGGGCAATCCCTCCGTGGTTGCCCGCGTACAAATGATCTAATGTAGATAGACTTTCTATGGAACTAAGAGAAAACATTTCTTATAAGTTCGTTTTTCTTAGCACCTCTGATCAGATGATTCTTGTTAGGACGTTTCTACGCGGGCAACCACAGAGGGATTGCCCCTACCTTTTAAATGTAAAATCATTTTGGTAATTGCATCTTAGCTTAACGCCAGGCGGCTATTTCCTTTTTGAATATGTCACAAGTACCGTTTAGCCAGTATAAACATTCAGGGCAGCGCCTTTGACAGGAAGCCGGAGAAATATTAAGTAAGGAGGTGCCATAGTTTACAGCGTTTATCAAGTGCTCAAACTCACTGCATTCCCGGGCAATACTCAGTACCTGTTTTTCTGTATAATCATTACGCAAAGCAAATCACTCCTCCAAAGCTTTTTTATTTAGTGTGCACTTATTTATAAAAAAAATAGGTTTTTTGCGTTGAAAAACTGTCAGTAAAAGAATGTATAGATTGAGCTTACTTTCAATTGGCACGCTGATGAATATAATACATAAAAGAGCGGGCAAATGTGTGTAAGCAGAGTAGGCATTTTGGCAAATAAAATTAAGTGAGGAGATATATATGCGGGAAAAGCTTGAGGGATTTTTTGTTGGCTTGTTGTATGAAAATGGTGCACCTAGCCGAACTGGACTGATTAGTATTATAGCCTTTTTGGCTTTTTTGCTGGGGAGCGCCTATCTGATGCTTAGACATCAGCAATGGGCGCATTACGATACGTTTGCGGCAATCACTGGGGGCGGTGGGCTTGGCGGGCTTGTCAGTAACAAATTCATCAACAATAAATACGGTGCGCCTGACGGACAGTCATTTATAAAAAATCCAAATGGGGGGAATCAACAATGAAATTCAGGTTAGGCGCCCTTAGTGCCAAGTATGAATCCAATGACAATCCGGCAGCTGTCTCACAAACAGTCGGGGATGCGGGCGGCTGGAGCTATGGAATTTATCAGTTGGCAAGTTCAAGCGGCAAGGTACAGGATTTTGTCAGCTGGCTATGTCACCATGAGGTGCCTTATGCTGAGTACGGCAGGCAATTAGCTATGGCGGGCGATCCTTACTGTGAACAGTCTTTCGTAGATAAGTGGCGGGAAATCGGGACGCTTGATAATGAGGGATTTGCCGCGTTGCAGGATGAATATGTAAAGCCCGATTATTTCGATGCTGGTGCAGAGAGACTATTGGCTTGGTATAGTTTTGATATAAATGTCCGCAGCAATGCCCTGCAGCAGGTGCTATTTTCCAATTGCGTTCAACACGGCAGCTATTATGGCGCTGAGGTGTTTGGTGATGCGGCCAAACTAATAAACAGTGAGCTGCAGGAGATGTCTGACTACCATATAATTTATAATATTTACGAAGTAAAACTGACAGATATGTCCTGGTCTAGCGGCAGCCCTGATTTACGCCCAGGGTTATTTAACCGCTGGCAAAATGAAAGAACTGACGCGCTTAATTTGCTGGAGGGTGGCGTATTATGAGTGTGCATACTACTTGGCAAAAAAAGGTGATAGGTGCTGTTGTCCTAATTTTGATTGCCGTGGGGACATATTTTATCTGGCAGCATTTTCAAAGGTCTCTTGTTACAGGGGAAAGTCAAAACCAGGCCGAAACTACGCAAGGTGTTGATATTGCAGCCCATAATGCCCAGGTAAAAATGTATCAGGATCAGCTGGAAGCAGCAGCCAAACAGATTGCGGCATTAAAAAACAAGCCGCCGGATGTGATTATAAAAACCGTGCCGGTGGAAGTGGTGAAAACAGTGGAAGTGGAACGGCAAAGACGGGGCGCTGATTTTGCCATTGTGACAGATCCCAAACAGCCTGATAAGGCTATTGACTTGAAAGCAGTGGAGAAGCTGCCGGCTGATACGCCAATCAATTTAAATCAGTACAATGTTTTTGCCTATAAAAAGATTGTGCGCGGCGTAAATATTTATCCCAAATTTAATGGTGTGACACCTGACGGAATTGCTGGAGTTACTGTTGATATAAATCGAAAAATAAGTAATGACGGAAAGTATATCGGTGTGATTGGCGGTTATGATTTTGACACTAGAAAGGTAAAAGTCGGAATTCGGCTCATGTTCTAAACCAAGGATGACAAAGTCGTCTGCGTATAGACAGACGGGGTTGTCATCCTTTATACAAAGTTGCATGGCATGTTATGGGATATCCTTATATTTGGGAATATTTGTGAGTATTGGTCCTTGAGAAAAAGAAATTTCAATATATTAAAAAAGAATTGAATTTTTATTTAATTGAGTATATACTAAATATAGAAGTTGTATGATAAATATGAAAAATATAAGGAAAGTTGTAATATGTAAGCAGGGTTTTTCTCAGTATTCATAATAATACAGTTAATTTGCATTTAGCAAGCTGTCAGGCAACGAAAGGTGGTGAGTGGTGTTATCTGCTGATGTAAGATTAACTAATTATAAATAGGAGGGGACACTTACATGAATTTTATGAAAAAAATGGTAGCGGTATTATTGTCCTGCATGTTTATGGTCGTAGTAGCTGGCTGCGGCGGCGCTGGTGATAAGGCTCCCGCGAAAGCTGATAATGGTGCAAAAGCAGGCGGCAAAAAAATTGGTGTGGCTATGCCTACACAATCATCGCAACGCTGGATTCAAGATGGTAAAAACATGAAAGAAAAGCTTGAAAAATTAGGTTACACCGTGGATCTGCAGTATGCAGAAGATGATGTACAGGCGCAGGTTTCACAAATTGAAAACATGATTACAGGCGGCGCTAACTGTCTTGTTGTAGCCGCAATTGACTCCAATGCATTAGTTAATGTACTGGCGCAAGCCAAGTCCAACAATATTCCTGTTATTGCGTATGACCGCTTATTAATGGATACTGACAGCGTTTCTTATTATGCTACTTTTGATAATAAAGGTGTAGGTACTGCTATTGGTAAATACATTGAAACAAAAATGGGTCTCAAAGAAGGAAAAGGTCCATATAACATTGAATTTTTTGCTGGTTCACCAGATGACAACAACGCACATTTCTTAAATGCTGGTATGTTTGAAGTGTTAAAACCGTATTTAGATAAAGGACAATTAGTCTGTGTTTCGGGACAAACTGATTTTGATAAAATCTGTACGCTCCGCTGGTCGCAGGAAACTGCCCAAAAACGTATGGAAGATATTTTATCAGGTTATTACAGCACAGGAAAAAATCTTGACATTGTTGTAAGTCCGTTTGATGGTATCAGCTATGGTATTTCAGCAGCCCTCGAAGGTGCTGGTTACAAAGTTGGTCAGAAATGGCCGATTATTTCAGGTCAGGATGCTGAACTTATGGCTTCTAAAAATATTTTGTCAGGCAAACAAGCTATGACAATCTTTAAAGATACTCGTATTTTGGCTGACAAATGTGTAAAAATGGTACAGGCTGTGCTGGAAGGCGGCCAACCGGAAATTAATGATACCCAGTCTTACAATAACAACAAAAAAGTAGTTCCCTCATATTTGTGTAAACCAGTTCCTGTAGATAAAGAAAATCTCCAGAAAGAGCTAGTTGACTCGGGTTACTATAAAAAAGCGGATCTTGGTCTATAATAAATTCATTTAGATTGCTGCTGGCTGAAAACACATTGTGTTTTCAGCCAGTGTGTAATAAGGGAGCTGAGCAGAATTTATGGCTGAATTTATACTGGAAATGAAACATATTACTAAAGATTTTTCTGGTGTTAAAGCTTTAGATGATGTCAACCTTACCATCAAAAAAGGGGAAATTCATGCTCTTTGCGGGGAAAATGGGGCAGGAAAATCTACTTTAATGAATGTTCTGTCAGGCGTATATCCTTATGGAACATATACAGGTGACATTATCTATCATGGTGAAGAATGCAAATTTGACAATATTCGCAGCAGTGAGAAAAAGGGTATTGTTATTATTCATCAGGAGCTGGCTTTAATTCCGTACCTCTCAATTGCCGAAAATGTTTTTTTAGGCAATGAAATAACGCCGATAAAAGGTGTTATTGACTGGGATGAGACAGAAAGACGAGCCAGGGATGTCCTAAGTAAAATTGGTATGGGTAGTGAGGATTTAAGTCAATTGGTTAATACGCTTGGCGTAGGAAAACAGCAGCTAATTGAAATTGCTAAGGCTCTCGCTAAGAAAGTAGAACTCTTGATTCTTGATGAACCGACAGCTGCGTTAAATGATGAAGAAAGCAATATTTTATTAGAACTTATGCTTAAATTAAAAGAACAAGGCATTACCTGTATTATGATTTCTCACAAGCTAAATGAAGTAAGTCGTGTGGCTGATTCGATTACCGTTATACGTGATGGACATACAATTGAAACAATTGAAAAAAAGGATAAGGAAATTGAGGAAGACCGCATTATAAAAGGCATGGTAGGCCGCGAGCTTACCAATCGCTATCCGGAACGAAATAGCAAAATTGGTGACGTTGTTTTTGAAGTAAAAGATTGGAATGTATATAATCCGCTTAATCCGATGCGTAAAGTACTAAACAATATTTCTCTTAAGGTACGCAGCGGTGAAGTTGTCGGTTTGGCTGGCCTTATGGGTGCAGGCAGAACAGAACTTGCCATGAGTTTATTCGGCAAGGCTTACGGTATAAATATATCAGGCCAAATAATAAAAGATGGCCAAGAGCTAAAATTGAAAAGCATACAAGATGCAATTGATCATAAACTGGCCTATGTGTCGGAAGATCGTAAAAAGTATGGGCTGGTACTTATAAATGACTTGAAATGGAATATGTCGCTGGCCAGCCTCTGGTCAAGGTTTTCGAGGCACGGTGTAATTAATGCGAATGATGAAATTCATGCCGCCGAAGATTATCGTAAAATTATCAATATCAAAACCAGTTCGATTGAACAGCCGGTCTCCTCACTGTCTGGCGGCAATCAGCAAAAAGTCGTTTTGGCCAAGTGGATGCTTTCTGAGCCGGATGTACTTCTGCTGGATGAACCGACACGCGGTATTGATGTTGGCGCCAAATACGAAATCTATACGGTAATTAATTCCCTGGCCGATGCCGGTAAAGCGGTCATTGTAATTTCGTCTGAAATGCCAGAACTACTTGGTATTTGTGACAGAATATATGTTATTAATGAAGGCGAAATTGCCGGTGAACTGCAAAAAGAAGAATTTTCTCAAGAACGGATCATGAAAAAAATTATGAATCATATCGGAAGGGAGAAATCAAATAATGGGTAATACAGTTCAGGCAAATGCAGTAAAAAATAATGTCCCAGAACAGAAAAAAATGGCCAAGAGCAATCTTAAACAATACGGCATGATGATTGCACTATTCTTAATATATATAATATTTGCTGTTTTATCGCATGGTAA
This sequence comes from Pelosinus sp., assembly GCA_021372375.1. GTDB lineage: Bacteria > Bacillota > Negativicutes > Propionisporales > Propionisporaceae > JAJFUN01. The sequence goes on from JAJFUN010000021.1 coordinate 11,853, forward strand.
AAATCTAGCGCCAATGAATATTAACAATTTGGTTATGCAAAACAGTTATGTTGTTATTCTTTCACTTGGTATGTTATTATGCTGTTTGACCGCTAATGTCGATCTTGCAGTAGGCTCAATTGTGGCTTTTTGCGGCGCTGCGGCAGCCATTATGATATTGGATTATCATATTGCTGTGCCGATAACAGTTGTTGTCGTATTAATTATGGGTGTTTTGGTTGGAATGTTTCAAGGCTTTTTTATTGCTGCACTAAAGGTTCCGCCGTTTATTGTTACGCTGGCTAATATGCTTGTTTTCCGTGGCCTTACTATGGTTATTCTAAATGGTCAGACTAAAGGGCCTTTGCCGCAGAGCTTTACGCAAATTGGCGCCGGGTATATGCCGCAATTCTTTACCCATGTAGGCGGTAGTAAAATTGAAATTTTATCTTTGGTTGCAGGTATTTTGGTATCTGTTGTGCTAATTTTGCTAGAAATACGTTCTCGCCGCAATAAAATTAAGCATAATTTTGCGGTGCCGTCAGTTTTGCAGTCGGCTGTAAAATTAGTAGTTATGATTGGTGTTCTAAACTTTATTACCGTTAAACTGGCTTTATATATGGGGCTGCCCTTGGTATTTTTACTGATGTTTGTTTTGATTATTGTTTACTCCTTTATTACGAATAATACAGTAGCCGGTCGTCAGGTTTATGCAGTTGGCGGCAATGTTAATGCAGCTCGCTTGTCTGGTATTAATACAGATAAAGTTATGTTTTGGGTATATACCAATATGGGATTTTTAGCGGGCCTAGCCGGTATTGTTCTCGCTGCTCGTAATGCTTCAGCAACGCCAAAAGCTGGTGACAGCTTTGAAATGGATGCAATTGCTGCTTGTTATATTGGCGGCGCTGCTGTACAAGGCGGTATTGGTACTATTTCCGGCGCCGTTATTGGTGCACTAATTATGGGTATTTTAAATAACGGGATGTCCTTAATTGGCTGGTCTATTGATATTCAGCGCGTAATCAAAGGGCTTGTCTTACTGTTGGCTGTTACGATTGACTTGTATAATAAACGTAAAGCTTCTTAAGTTGCGCTTGGTTTATTACAAAATTCAAGGGGCTGTTGCACTAGTAATATTATTGCTAATGCGAACAGTCCCTTTAACTGTAATGCCATTTGAAGGAACTCCCTCCGGCGCTTTGCGCCACCTCCCTCAAGGATGGAGGCTCTTAATTTAGTCTCCCTCTTCGAGGGGGATGTCGCGTTTAGCGACAGGGGGAGGTTTTAAGACATGCTTAGTGTGACAGCCCCTTGTTAAACAGAATTATACATGCGAATATCCTATTATGGCTGAGGGGGGATAAGGTGAGATTTGAATACTTAGCATTAATTGGGGCAGCTATTTTTCTTAGCAACGCCATGGGCGAATTATCCCAGGGCCTTACGTCGCTGACAATTGGTGATATCTGTGTGGCCTTTGCCATTATTTGTGCCTATATCGATGTTTTTATCAAGCAGCTACAGCCGTATAAAAAGTATCTGGAGAAGTTTGCTATGGTACTGGCATTTATGGGAATGTTTTTTTATATGCAGTACTTTATTTGACGAGAAATAAGTGGTGTCTCAAAATGGAGTATAGCCATTTTTGCGACACCACTTTATTAGTGTAATCAAACTTAAAAAGTTGTTTAACTTTGCTGTTTTGATACAACGACAATGCCTGATTCGGTGACTGTATATCCTTTGCGGCGATCTTCGTCATGGTCGTAGCCGATTTGGGCGCCTTCTGGTATTTTAGTATTTTCATCGATGATAGCACGTTTTATTTTGGCATAACGGCCGATTTGTACATTTTCAAATAGAATGGAGTCTTCTACCAGGCTATAGCTATTTATCCGGCAGCGGGGGCCCACAATGGATTTGCGTACTGTGCCGCCGCTTACGACACAACCGCCGCAAATATAAGAATTGAGGTTTTGACCGCGGCGGACATCTTCATCAAACACAGTCTTGGCCGGGGGAAGATTGCTTTGATTGGTAAGGATTGGCCACTTGTAATTGTAAAGGTTTAATTGCGGTGCGACATTGATTAAATCCATGTTGGCATCATAATAGGAATCTATAGTTCCGACATCTTTCCAATATCCCTTTTCTTCTGAACGCATACCGGCAATAAGATTATCGTGGAAATTATAGGCATACACATTATCGTCGTTTTCCAGCATCATCGGAATAATATGTTTGCCAAAGTCAAGGTCGGCATGCAATTTTTTGCCTTGCTTTAATACTTCAATCAGCTTCTTTTTCGAAAAAATATAATTGCCCATAGAAGCAAAGCAGGTATCCCGCTCAGGAATGGTAGTCGGGTTTTCCGGTTTTTCTTCAAATGAAATTACTTTTGCGTCTTCATCGACTGAGAAAATACCAAAACGATTGGCTTCTTCCTGAGGAATTTCGAGGGCTGCAATGGTAAGATCTGCTTTTGTTAAGATATGATAGCTAATCATTTGGCTGACATCCATTTTGTAAATATGATCACCGCCGAAGATGGCAATATAATCGGCGTCAGAGCATTCAATAAAGCGCAGAAACTGATATATTGCATCAGCGGTACCTTGGAACCATTCTTCTGATGCGGAACTGGTTTCAGGCGATATGGTATCATAAAATTCTCCAAGACCAGTCCATTTGGCCCAAGACTCCTTAATATGTTTATTTAAGGGGTAGGCGCGGTACTGGGTCAGAACATAGACTTTCTTAATGCCGGAGTTAAAAAGGTTGCTTAATACAAAATCAATTATCTTGTATTTACCTCCAAAGGGTACACATGGTTTTGGTCTGCTTAATGTAACTGGACTAAGGCGCTCGCCTTTGCCACCCGCAAGTACCATTGCGATGGTATTCTTTGTAACATTACCCATTGTATACATAAACATTTCCCCCTTACTATTTACAATAATATATAATTGGCTGACTTTTCAGTTTTTTCCTGCCTGTGCTTTAATTTTTTTTGTTACATTAAAGTTACACTTATTTGCTGATACGATTTTTTTTTAAACCTTTTAGGCAGGTATTTGATAGTTCATGCAGAAATATGCACTAAATAATGTATAAGGAGATGATTGATCTGAACGAATTTGGTATACAAGAAGAGCGGATTGCAAGCATTTTGCAGGAAAACGGTATTGAAGAGGGTCAGAAAGTAGAGGGGGCAGCATGTAAAAACGCCATTACGCAAATTATTGCTGAAAATAATAAACTGATTTTTGATATCATCTTAAGCAGTTTTGATGATGTTGCGTATGATCTTAAGGAAAAATTTGAAATTCATATGAAAATGATGCATGGTATGTAAAAAAATTCGCCTATACTGTAGGCGAATTTTTTTATGGCTATGGGGAAAATAAATGGAATAAAATCACGGGTTCAGCATATAATATAATGTTGTGTTTCATATAAGGGGGGATCTTATTATGCTTATCAATATTGTGTATGTATTAATTCTGTTGGGAATGTTGACAATAGGGGGGATATTTTATATGTATCAGAAGCTGCCCTGACCGGATTAAAAGACAGGAGATGCTTGCCGGCTGTCGAAGTATATTAATAACACTTGGCAGGAGGCATTTCTATTATGCTGAATATGATACGGCCTTGTTTGTACGCATCAAGCGAGGATCTAGCCCACTATTTGATTGGGCAAAAGGCTTCTCAGCATTATCAAATTTTTTGTGTGCTGGAAGCAGACGGAAATTTAGATGAGAGGTTACTCATGCTGGCGGCTAAGTGGGCTTATCAGGCAGAGCCTGTACTTAGCTGCCAGCTCGTGCCGGATGCTGAGAAGCCATATTGGAAACGCCGGATAAGCTATAATCATCAGGAAATTTGCAGTATGGTAGAAACAGAAGACGTAGACTATGCGGTACAGTCTTTTATGGCTGTTTCCCTGGATCCGTGCCAGGATTCCTTGGTGCAGGTGCGGCTTGTGCGTAAGGCGAATAAAGATTTTCTGTGTGTAAAGATCAGCCATGTGTGCTGTGATGCGGTCGGGATTAAGGAATATATAGCTATCTTGGCCGAGGCCTATAATGCATTGACAAAAGGCCAAGCCTTTACGCGAAAGTCTGTCACTGGACGGCGTGATCTTACCTTGATTTTGGAGCAGCTCGGCCTAAAAAATTATCAGGAATTGCCCAAGCGCCATAGTGTAATGTCAACTTATACAAGGGGCTTTCCGGCGCTGTCAAGGGAGCATAGCATTCCCCGGTGGGGTAAATGTTTTATTGGCAAGAATGAATATAATAAGCTTAAAAATTATGCGGCAGCGAGCGCTGTGACTGTTCATGATGTGCTGCTTACCGCTTTTTCACGGGCTTACCCGAGGATTACGGGACAGCTCAATATAGAATACTCTGTTATTGTAACAACCGACTTACGGCGATTTGCCCAAAATGTAAGCGCCGTAGCCAATTTTTCCGGTGGGTTTATGGTAAATGCAGCTAATTATGCCGGGGAAAGTTTTGCTGCTGCCTTAGCACGCGTGGCTCGAACCACCCAAAAAGGAAAGAGTGGTTTGCCCGGAGTCAATGAGTCACTTGAGCTAAATGAAGCGCTACGCCTATCTTTTGCGGATTTTTCACGGCAATTTGCCAATCAAAGCAAGGCACTAGAGGATGGTTCTTGTCCTCCGCTATTTTCCAATACGGGCTTCTTTACTCAGCAGGTTATTCGTTTGGGTGAGACGACTGTTAGCAATGCGTATATTTTGCCGCCGCCGTTATTTGCTCCTGGATTTTTGCTGCTAATGAGCAGCTACGATAATATTCTTGCCATCTCTGCGGGCTATTACCAGCCGGCTGTACCCAAAGAAACGGTGGATATTTTTATGAAAGATATGCTGCAAGAGCTAAAGCATTGCTATTGATAAGTATACATAATATCGAATTATATTAGCACAATTTTGAAATTTTGTAGTATAATAATAAAGAAGGCTGCTTTATACATTGCAGTTAGTTTAAGGAGGTGAATAAGGTGCTGGTTCATATTCCGTGTAAATGTGTCGTGATTTTAAATCATGCCGGTAAGGGGAAATGTCCTGCCTGCGGTAAGGAAATTAGTGTAAGAATATCAAACAAATAAAAAGGTCGTTGGCCGTATGGCAAACGGCTTTTTTATTTTTATAAAAAATAAACTATTTTTGCGTAAATCTGCATAAATTTTATTGACGGCGCGCTTAGCTTTTACTATGATAAAATAGTATGTAATATTTTTGGACATAGACCGAAGAAGAAAGGGGAGAGAAAGCTTGTTTAAGTATTGTCCGTTTTGCGGTCAAAAGCTAGTATCTGCTGGGTCTATTGTTTTTAAATATTGTCCTGAATGCGGTGGACAATTGGAAAATATAAATGCCAAGCAGGTGGAGGCGCCGCCTGCTGAAATAAAGCGCGAAGAGGAGCACAAACTTATGCAGACAGCTGCTGTAGCAGGGCCGGAAATAAGCATAGAAGCTAAACAGTTTTTTGACAAATTGAAAGGCAAGTTGCCAGGCTCGAATATTTGTTTAGCGGCAGAGCTTCCCCCTGCAGTGAGCAGCCAACCTGATTTTACCTATTACAGTCTTATCCTCAAGAGCTGTGACAATAAGGAAGAATTGGCTCATGCTTTAAAGCAGGTATTAACGCGCAGCTTTTTAGCAATTCGCATGGCCATAGATAATATGCCGGGTATTCTGGTGTATAAAGGAAAAGTGGATGGCATTGTGCCAATTGTTAAAGTTTTGCGCACTGAAAATGCAGGTTTTAGTATTGTACCAGGCAATTTTAACTTTAAAATGAATGTAGCTTGCATTTTCCCTAACTTTAATAGCTTGTTTCCGGAAGTACAAAGTTTAATTAAGGGCTTGCCGTTAAATTTATGGCTTGGTGAAAACATTTTAGGCGTTTTTCCTGATGTATATCAAGAGGCGTTAGGGGAAAAAAATAAGGGTGCTTTAGTGATTAGCGATCAGGCTTTATATTTTGTATATAGACAAAATTATGCTGCGTATTCATCTGTTGTCATTCCTTATACCGGGATTGAACAGCTGTTTTTAGAAGAAGGCCAGGCGTATGACGGCCTGATAATTGGTTATAAAGACGGTCGCGACGAAGATATGCTGGTCATTGCTGATGAACTCATTTTGTCTAAGGCCTATGAAGTGAGCCATAAGGCGCTCAAAAATCAGCAAAATAGTATATGGATAAAGTCGGTTTGTCCTAAGTGTGGTCATGCGGAAAATCATGCGCTTGATGATGAAACTGCTGATGAGAAGTGTTTGTATTGTGATAAGAAGTTCCAAAAAACATTGGTCAAAAATGAGTGTGTCTAAAGAAAGGTAGGAAAAAATAGTTGATTAAACGTAGACTGAGTACCAAAGACATAATTTTGATTGGGATGCTTGCCGCGCTGTGCGCGATTGCCACAACGCTTAAAGTTCCTTTGCCTACAGGGGCGATGGTTCATTTAGGTACAGCAGCCATTTTTATTATCGGTATTGCCTTTGGCGGTGTTTATGCAGGTATCTCGGGGGCTATCGGCTCGGCTTTCTTTGATTTGCTTATGGGATTTTCGCCTTATACAGCATGGTCTTTTGTTATTAAAGGCGTTGCCGGCTTGATTGTTGGCATTATAGCAAAGGGGCTGTGGCCCGAAGGCGGTTATTCCGGAAGTGGGTGGCTTGGCAAGGCGCTGTTTGGCTGTGTATTAGCTGCAGCCTGGACTTTAGGCGGATATATTTTAGCATGGTGGCAAGTATTAGGCAGTTTGGCGGTTGCTTTAGGCAATATTCCGGCTTCACTGTTAACATCAGGCGTGGGAATGATTGTGGCGTTGTTATTGTCGCCGAAGATTCGCCAGATAGTCAATCGGCAAATGTAATAAACAAGGGGCTGTTCACATTAGATGTAATGTGAACAGCCCCTTGCTAACAGTATCATCAGATAGTAATTTGCAAAAATAACCGCGTAGGCGGTTATTTTTTGGCAATATGGATATTTGGCGAGTCCAGGACAAACACTTTTACATGCTGAATACCAAAGTCTTCAGCTTCGTTAACCGTCCATTTGGCGACATCAATACGATTGCCTTTAATGGCACCGCCTGTATCTTCGGCTACGGCATATTCGCCGTGCCCGTCAGGGTACTGAATGTAAACACGCGAGCCCAAAGGGATAATGTGCGGGTCTACCGCGATAATACCAGGGCGTACCTGCGTGCCGAGAAAAGTCTTGCTGCCCCATTGATCGTTGTCATGAGCACCCGGGGCGTAGGCAGTTGCTTTGATGTCTAGTACCTGCTGGTAGTTATCAGGCGCGTCTTTCTGCATAACCGTATCTGGATTTTTTTCCTTGCCGGCATTTTTCTGGACGACAGTATCTATGTTGGGGTTTTTTGGCTGGGCGGCATTTATTATGTCTGGTGTCTGAACAGGGGCATCTTTTAAGACCGGGTTAAGTGGTGCAGTGAGATTATCCTGCTGATTGGCATCTACTTGCTGTGTTATAGGCGAGGGTGGATTGAGAATATCCGGCGTGGCCGCATGGGCTGTTGCTGCAGGAATTCCCGGCAGAGCGGCAGAAGAAAGAAGAGCTGCGCCGGCCATCGCTGCTGCCACATGTCGATATTTTTTCTGTAGCCGTTTAATTTGCCTATGTCTTTTATGCATCAAAATATACCTCCTTTTGTATAGTTTCTGTTATTTGCAAATTTAAAATTCTATATTTTGAAAAATATTTTACATAGATGCTTTGGCAAAATATATAGTATTTACCGTAGATTAATGGTAGGATTAATTGTACTTATGTACTATTTTCCAATTGTCGAGGCTAAGGGGGCGGTTTCTTTGAAATACATGGCAGTGTTAGTGGCAGTATTGGCAGCCGGTTTTTTCTTTATTAACTATCACAAAACAGTGGTTCCTATGGAAAAAGTGACAATAGACGCCATGACTGCAGAGGAGAAAAAAAGCATTGAAGTAGGCGCAGGAGAAACTATAAAGTATTTTAAAAAATATAATCAGGCTCCGAAAAATCAAGTTACCATTGTAACTATGAATGATAAACAAGTATACGAAGATTTGCTAGTTAGCCGTTATAAATTAAATAGAGATACGGCAGAATTGGTTTCAGCAGGGAGAGGTTTTTATACTGGCGATACTATTTTTATCAATACAAAAGCCGCTGCCAATGATTTGCTGCGTATTGCTACAACAGCGCATGAATTTACCCATTACTTTCAAAATCAAATGGCCCCTGGCATAGCAGGTCTAGCGTGGCTGCAGGAGGGGATGGCGGATACGGCTGCCTGTGACATTCTGGAACAAGCGGGGCAGGCGCAAATTCAGCCGTTGCCGGTCAAACAACTGAAACTGCCGGCCGAACTTAGTTTGGCCAATTTAAAAACAGACGAGGACTGGATAGATGCTGTTAATGAATATGGGGCTAATACGGTATATGCTTACAGTGCCTTGGCGGCTAGGCGGCTTATTTCCCAAAAAGGTTTTCTTTGCTGTATTAATTTTTATCAGGAATTAAACCGTACCCATAATATCGAGACAAGCTTCAAAACAGCGTTTGGGATGGAACTTAGTGAATATCAGGAAAAGTTTAGCGAATATATGAAAAATGATAAAGACAGTATTTATTATTACAATTATTATCGATAAGATAGCAAGTGGGATTTTTTATTAGCTCAAGGGAATAGTAAAATGAGGATAGGTGTATATGAGCTATAAGGCAGGGCAGAACTTTTAGCAGCCAAGCCTACTTTTATTGTAAAGACTGCTTGTGAAATGGGGAAAATTATTTTAGCTTAGAGGTGAAAATATGGAACTAACGCATTTTAACAGGTCGGGCAAGGCACATATGGTGGATGTTACAGCAAAAGCCGATACCAAACGTGTGGCGGCAGCTGAGGGACGTATTGTGATGAACCAGTCTACCTTGGAGCTGGTAAAAAAAGGACAAATGGGGAAGGGCGATGTGCTGGGGGTTTCTCAGGTGGCGGGCATTATGGGGGCCAAGCGTACCTCAGAGCTCATTCCGATGTGTCATGTGCTGCTGCTCACAGGTGTGGATATTGAGTTTGCTATTCATGACCAGATTGATGAGCTGCACGGCAGTATTGATATCAAGGCTATTGTCAAAACTACCGGCAAAACCGGTGTGGAGATGGAGGCGCTGACAGCCGTGTCAGTCGCGGCACTAACCATTTATGATATGTGTAAAGCAGTGGATAAAGCGATGGTCATTGAATTTGTCCGCTTAACAGCCAAATCTGGCGGCAAGAGCGGGGATTATGTGAGGGATGAGATATGAAGGGGAAAATCGTAGCTGTTTGTACAAGTAAGCATAAGGGAGAACGCAAGACAAATGTAGGACAGGCCAGCTTATTAGTGGGACTCGGACTTGAGGGCGATGCCCATGCAGGCTTTAAGCATCGCCAGGTAAGTTTACTTGATATGCGCAGTATTGAAAAAATGCTGGACAAAGGACTACAGGTAAAACCAGGCGATTTTGCCGAGAATCTCACTACCAGCGGTCTTGATTTGCCTGGATTGCCAATTGGTACCAAACTAAAGATCGGTGAGGCACTGTTGGAGGTCAGTCAGATCGGGAAGGAGTGCCATACACGCTGCGCTATTTATTATCAGGCCGGTGATTGTGTTATGCCGCGTGAAGGAATTTTTGCCATTGTGCTGCGTGGCGGTATAGTAAAGGTTGACGATATAATTGAAGTAACAGAATAAGAAAAGGGGCTGCAGCATGTACACTATCGGAATAATTACGGCAAGTGATAAAGGAGCTAGAGGCGAGCGGGAAGACATCAGCGGTAAAGTAATTGCCCAAATGCTAAGTGAACTCGGTAAAGTAGCTGAGTATCGGATTGTGCCTGATGAGCGACGCGAGCTGAGCGCTGCGATGATGGATATGGCGGACGTGCAAAGGCTGGATCTCATTTTTACTACTGGCGGCACCGGCTTAAGTCCTCGTGATGTTACGCCTGAAGCCACACGCGATGTTATTGACCGTGAAGTACCTGGTATTCCTGAAGCTATGCGGGCAAAGAGCCTTGAGATTACCTCACGGGCCATGCTGTCACGGGCAGCTGCCGGGCTTAGAGGGCAGACGCTGATTATAAATCTGCCGGGCAGTCCTAAAGGCGTGCGGGAGTGTCTGGAAGTGGTACTGCCAGTATTGCCGCATGGGCTTGCTATTATGAAGGGGTTAACCGGTGAATGTGCTAGATAAATTTATCACGGTGATAAAGCGTAGAAGTATTGGGGCGAACCTTGACATTGTTAGTCTAGGGACGTATAATTTTTGGTGTATATAAATATACTTACCATAAAAGCTGTGAACAGGAAGAGTATTTTAGTTTTTGCGCTTTACAGAGAGCAGGGGGAAGCTGAAAACCTGCAGGGGCTGCTGAGAGAAAATCACCTGTGAGCTGATGGCTGAACACTTTAGTAGGTCAATTCGTATTCCTGCGTTAAAGGATAAGGTATGGAAGTACCTGAAGCGTAGAAAAGGTGGTATAGCGAAGTATAAGTACTTCGTCCTGATTTAAGGACGAAGTTTTTTTGTTTTTAAGAAAGGGGCAGATTATGTATAAAAAAGTAAACCCAAAGAATAATTTTGTTGAAATGGAAAAATCCATTCTGTCTTTATGGGAAGAAAAAGATGTTATTGCCAAAAACTTTAATATGAATGAAGGTAAGGAATATTTTACCTTTTATGATGGGCCGCCGACTGCAAACGGTACGCCGCATATCGGGCATGTGGTAACACGCGTTATGAAAGACCTCATTCCTCGCTACAAAGTAATGAAAGGGTACAAGGTTCTCAGAAAAGCTGGCTGGGACACGCATGGTCTGCCGGTTGAACTGGAAGTTGAAAAGAAACTTGGGATTTCCGGCAAACCACAGATTGAAGAATACGGTGTAGAGGACTTTGTAAAGAAGTGTAAGGAAAGCGTCTTTACTTATTCTGCACAGTGGAAAGATATGTCCGAACGGGTTGGTTACTGGATTGACATGGACAATCCGTATGTAACCTACCACAATAATTATATTGAATCCGTGTGGTGGTCTTTAAAACAGCTTTGGAATAAAGAATTATTATATAAAGGTCATAAAATCGTACCTTATTGCCCGCGCTGCGGTACCGCCCTATCTTCGCATGAAGTAGCGCAAGGTTATAAAGATGTGAAAGACAATTCAGCATATGTAAAATTTCGCCTCAAAGGTGAAGATAAAGCAATTCTGGTCTGGACAACAACGCCTTGGACATTGCCAAGTAATGTGGCGCTGGCTGTAAACCAGAAATATGATTATGTAGAAGTTAGCCATCAAGACGAACATTTGGTTTTGGCTAAAGAACTCTTAAGCCGGTTAGACGGTGAGTACGAAGTTGTACGTGAATTCAAAGGCGCTGAACTTCTTGGCAAAGAATATGAGCCGATGTTCAGTTTTGTAAAACCTGATAAAAAGGCCTATTATGTGGTACATGGCGATTTTGTTACGCTGACAGATGGTACCGGTATCGTGCATATTGCTCCAGCCTTTGGTGAAGATGACAACAAGGTCGGACAAAAATATGATTTGCCACTGGTTAATCTGGTTGATGCTCAAGGTAACTTTGTGCCGGAAGTAACGCCGTGGCAAGGTTTGTTCGTCAAAAAAGCAGACGAAAAAATACTGGCTTACTTAAAGGAAAATAATATTTTATATAAAGCCGAAAAGTATCTGCATTCCTATCCGTTCTGCTGGCGCTGCGATACACCGCTTTTATATTATCCGCGTGTTTCGTGGTTTGTCAGAATGTCTTCACTCAGGGATAAACTGCTTGCCAATAATGATAAGATTAATTGGTATCCTGATAATATCAAAAAAGGCCGCTTCGGCAATTTCCTGGAGAATGTAATCGACTGGGGTCTTAGCCGTGAACGTTATTGGGGTACACCGCTCCCAATTTGGGAATGTGAATGCGGGCATCGCGAATGTATCGGCAGTATTGCAGAACTCAAAGAAAAGGGTCAGAATGTGCCGGAGGACATTGAGCTTCATAAACCATATATTGACCAAGTGAATTTAAACTGCCCGCACTGCGGCAAGAAAATGCAGAGAGTCAGCGAGGTTATTGACTGCTGGTATGATTCAGGCTCGATGCCGTTTGCACAGCATCACTATCCTTTTGAAAATAAAGAACTGTTTGAACAAAATTATCCAGCCCAATTTATTTCCGAAGCTGTTGACCAGACACGCGGCTGGTTCTATACCTTGCTTGCGATTTCCACTGCAATTTTTGATCAAAGCTCATTTGAGAACTGCGTAGTACTTGGTCATGTGCTTGATAAACACGGCCTCAAGATGTCGAAACACAAGGGCAATGTCTTAAGTCCGTTTACCGTACTTGATAATCAAGGGGCAGATGCGCTTAGATGGTATTTCTATACAGGTAGTGCGCCCTGGTTGCCGTCACGCTTCTATGAAGATGCAGTAATTGAAGCACAGAGAAAGTTTATCAACACCTTATGGAATGTCTATTCCTTCTATGTGCTGTATGCTGAAATTGATCAGTTTGATCCGTCAAAATATCAGGACAGACAGCCAAGCCATGTTATGGATAGATGGATTATCTCCAAGCTCAATACCCTCATTAATCAGGTTGACGAGTATTTAAATACGTATCAAATTACTGGCGCTGCCAAACTTATTGAGCAGTTCACGGATGAGCTTTCCAACTGGTATGTACGCCGCAACGGAACTAGATACTGGTCGATGGATATGACTGATGACAAGGCTGACGCCTTTTTGACTCTTTATACCGTCCTCAAAAAATTAGTCATTGTTGCCGCACCGTTTGTACCGT
>JAJFUN010000028.1 GCA_021372375.1 Pelosinus sp.
CAGGCGGGATGGCGCAGCGGGCTTCGCTCGCGAGGGCTCTTGTCAATCATCCTAAGGTGCTGCTCCTTGATGAACCGCTCGGGGCGCTTGATGCTTTTACCCGCATGAATATGCAGGATGAGCTTATCCGCATATGGCAGGAAAGAAAAACCACCATGATTATGGTAACCCATGACGTGGATGAGGCTATTTATCTGTCTGACCGCATTATTGTTATGACACCTCGTCCGGCCAAAGTGGAAAAATGCATCGATGTACATCTTTCCCGGCCACGAGATCGCAGCAATCCAGAGTTTCTGAATTTGCGTTCTAAAATCTTGAAAATCCTGGACTTTGCTGGAAAAGAACAAGAGCTTGATTATTATTTATAAAAGTGTATTTCAAAAAACACACAACATTAAAAAGGAGACTGTTACAAAATGCCGAGATGCTAGGCGCGACGAGAACGTGAACGAAGGCGTACGCGTAGTACGTTGAGTGAGCGCTCAGAGGAGTAACAACGCAGATGGGTATTTTGTAGCAGGCACTATAAGGAGCTGATACTATTGAAAAAGAATGTACTATGGATTTCAGTGATGTTAATCGCTGCACTGCTATTAACTTCTTGCGGGCAGCAGCCCGCAACCTCAAAAGCGGAAGATTTTGTCCTGAAAGTCGGCTATAGCGGCGGCTTATGCGAAGCACCGTTACATATTGCGCAGGAAAAGGGCTTCTTCCAGGAAGAGGACTTAAAGGTAGAAATAATAAAATTAGCCCCGGGCACAGCTTTTGAAGCTGTTACGGCGGGGCAGGTGAATGCAGGCTTTGGTCTCTTGGCAAGCCTGATTCAACCGCTGTCGAACGGACTTCCTATCAAGATTACTTCAGGCCTCCATACTGGCTGTGACAAGGTGCTGGTTCCTAAAGATTCAAGTATCAAAACACTGACAGACTTAAAAGGAAAACGCATAGGCGTGCCGAGTATGAACTCAAGCCCGATTATTTTCGCCAAACGTGCCCTAGCTGACGCAGGTGTGAATGTAACAGAAAAAAGTCCGGAGGTCGAGTTCGTTGTGTTTAGTCCTTCTGAGCTGCCGCTGGCCTTACAAAGAGGGGCTGTAGATGCACTGGCGATGAACGATCCTACTGCGGCAGTAGCTATAAGAGAAAATGGACTGACTGCCTTGGTTGATTCAGGAGTAACCGAACCATACAGTAAACAATATTGCTGCACAGCGTATGTTCGTGACGATATTGCTAAAGATTATCCGGAGATTGCTGCTAAATATACCCGAGCTATGCAAAAGGCCAGTGCCTGGATAGCTAAAAACCAAGACGAAGCCGCCAAAATTCAGGTTGAGAAAAAATATGTGCCGGGCGATCCGGTGTTTAATGCTTCAATCTTAAAAACCTACAATTACATTCCGTCCGCGCAAGGAGCCTATGATGCCTTCAGCATTACCGCTAAGCAGCTGCAGCAGGTGGGGATGCTTGATAAGGCTATTGATGTCGATGCACTCCAGAAAAATAGCTTTCTGTTATTTAAAGATCCGGGAATTCAGTAAGTTAAATTAGCTTTATTATAAGCTTTACCTTAAATAGAATCTACTATCCTAAAGTACTATTTTGCAATGTAATTTTCAAAAAAATATAATAGAGTATTAGTATCATATTGAGCCCTGGATCAAAGATCTGGAAGATTCCGGCGTGCTGCCTAAAGGCAAGCTCAAGGCCTCAGATATCATTAAATTTGAAAAGGCTTGACAGTACTGTTTTTCTGATATATCATTAAATACAATAATTGTATATTGTTGCTTATCAGAAAACTGAAGGCTAAAAATATTCCGTAAGGGATACTTTTAGCCTTTATTTTTTCTATCAAAGAAAGGGGGAACAGGAATAAGTGGTTTACCTTGAGGTTACTATCAAATATTTAGGAGGTCTTATTCATGAAAATAAATAAAAAGCAATACTTATTTTCGCTTGGAGTGATTTTTCTCTTAGCTGTTTCATTGGTATTCGCCGGCTGCGGGCAGAAGAACGAGGCAGCGAAAACAGCTGCTCCGGCAGAAAAGAAAGCTGTTACTATCAAAGTGGGCGCAACTCCTGTGCCGCATGCTGAAATACTGGAATTTATCAAATCAATCCTTGCAAAAGAAGGAATCAATTTAGAAATTGTGACTTTTCAAGATTATGTCCAGCCAAACTTGGCGCTGGATCAAAAGGAATTGGATGCCAATTTCTTTCAGCATATTCCGTATCTTGAAACTTTCAACAAAGACCATAACCTGAAATTAGTGTCTATCGCTAAAGTGCATATTGAGCCGATTGGTTTCTACTCTCAAGCCATAAAGAGTCTTGATCAAATTAAAACCGGCAGTACGATTGCCATTCCCAATGACCCGACAAACGGCGGGCGCGCTTTAGCCTTGCTAGAAAAAGCAGGACTTATCAAACTAAAAGACGGTGTGGGAATTAAAGGTACCGAACAAGATATTGTCAATAATCCTAAACAGCTAAAATTTAAGGCTCTGGAGGCTGCTCAGCTGCCGCGTGCTCTGCCTGATGTCGCCGGCGCTGTCATCAATACCAACTATGCTTTGGAAGCTAAGCTCAATCCAGGTAAAGACGCAATTGTTATCGAAGGCAAAGATTCACCATATGCTAACATTTTAGTTGTTAAAGAAGACAGGGCGAAAGAGGCTGCTTTGCAAAAACTGGCCCAGGTACTGACCTCGCCGGAAGTGAAAAAATTCATTGAGGATAAATATAAAGGCTCGATTTTGCCGGCACAGGAGCTTGTAACGCCAAAATAGTAAATAAGGTGTATTATTAACTGACTGAGATACAAAGAGGTTAAGCTGGGTAAAATGTGGCTTAGCCTCTTTTTTTAGGTTGCTGTGTCTGCAAGGGAAATGCGCAAATAGTTTTCTATCAGTCAATTGATATAATAATTTTTATAAGGAGGATTTATTATGAGTATTTTGGATTTGGCAAAAAGGCGTTATTCGGTGCGCCAATATGAAGACACACCGGTGGAGGAGGAAAAGCTGCAAAAGCTATTAGAAGCGGCGCGGGTCGCGCCCTCAGCTAAGAACAATCAGCCGAGCCGCTTGATTGTTGTGCGGCAAAAAACAGGTCTAGAGAAACTCAAAAAAGGAGCTAATATACATGGCGCACCGCTGGCGATTATTGTAGCCGGCGATGCGGAGGCTGCTTGGGTACGCCCCTTTGACAATCAAAGCAGTCTCTATATTGATACCAGTATAGTTGCCGACCATATTGTCTTGGCAGCTACTGATTTGGGGCTGGGCACGTTATGGGTGTGCTATTTCAATCCAGAAGTTATTCGAACCGAGTTTAACCTGCCAGCGCATATTGTACCGGTTAATATAATAGGTATCGGCTATGCTGCCGGGGAAGCCAAGTCACCGGATAGGCATAATGAAACCCGCAAGCCGCTAAAGGATATTGTTGTTTGGGAGAGTTATTAGCCGTCTTATAAAGGTAGCACATTTATAATAGTAGATACCGAGTGCATTCAACCGCGCAAGGAATAGGTGTACCGTGGGGAGGATAAAGTAACTTATAAGGTTATCTTTATGGACGGCGGGGTTATCGTAGAGCAGGGGACGCCAAAAGAAGAGCGAACAAAGCAATTTTTGATACGGCTGCTGGTTGTAAATGATTATTCTATCTAGCAGAGAATGCAGCGCCTATTGGGACAAATCTTTATTAGAATTGCGCTGATAAAATAGCTAGTGAAGGAGGTGCTGGACATGGCACAAGAAGTATCTTCAATTGTCTGCAAAAATTGCGCAGCGCGTCTTGCCAAATGGGTATATGAGCAGCATTGGTGGTTTCGACTAATTCGCGAGCCCTTACTTTTGGGAATGCGTACATTAGCCTGGTGGCACGGAATTGATGCCAGGAAGCATGTGGTACGAAATAAAGAATGTCGCGGTTGTATTCGATTTATGAAAAATGAGCTTGAAGAAAAATCCGCCTTTTTTCGTTTTCTCAATAAAGTGATAGGTAAAAGAGTCAATAAACTTCGGGATTCCTTGCTTAGCGAGCAAAAACTGGTTGAAGCCAAGCATTATGCGCAGGAAGCAATGGGACAGAAAGGTAGTACCGATGTATAAGGCTCATTATAAAAGTCTAAGTATTTATTGGGATGAGATGTATTTTGCTTATGGGAACACAAAGCCCGCCTATGTTTAATGGTTAGCCAAGTGATTTCATGTGACTTTTCAGTTGAAGCTTTGCAAAGACCTGGGGAGTTTTATAGAAAACCCGGTCACTTTGTACCAATACAAGATTTTACCGGGATTTGTATAGCAATTATCCGCAGAACTGATGATAATGAGGATAAATTAGTTGTTGTGCCAAGTGGCAGAGATTATACGGATGAACAAATCATGGCCTTGGTAGAGGTTCAAGAAAGGTTTTATTATGAAAGCAAATTATCCATATCGAATTGACGAAGCAAATGGCATTGTTTACGCGTGGTTTACAAAAATGGAATATAGAGGCGAGGCTGTCACTTCAGATTTAGCGCCGAAATTGATTTTATTTGAAGATAAATATTACGATATATATCAAAAGGTCGGAAATGATATTTTTGCTGATTTACTTCACAAATTGCACAGTAATATACGCCAATTTTTCCTGTTTGACGAAGTTCAAAAACGCGAAACATATCTCTGGTTTGAAAACGATGAGCTTGTCGGAAGCATCCGGATTTATCACAACAAAGAGGAAAACTGTTATGAAATCGAGAGAGTGATGGTCGCTTTGCAGTCTCAGGGCAAAGGCTACGGGACGAAGTTATTGAATTTTATTGTAGCGAAACTTCAACAAACTCATCGTACGCCGATTGTTTTGACGGTTGCCGCTTGCAACGACAAAGCGGTTAAAATGTACGAAAAGTTTGGGTTTGTTCCTGTTAGCGAGGAAATGGACGAATGGAAAATCGAGAAACATAGGTCCTGTAAAGAAAACTCCTGTTGAAATTTTTATTATTTTGGCAGGAGTTTTTATATTTTAAAAGAATAAATGTATAAGAGTAAGAAATATTTTATAAAAGTTTAATGACTGACTTAGCATAGTAAGAGGTCATATTCCTATAAAATGGAGTATGACCTCTTATTTATCATCGGATTTTGGTACTATGATGGCCGACCGCTGCAGGAAGGGCCAGAGCTTATCTTTGTGTGCGAAAAGAAGTAAGCTGTGACATTATGTTTTGCAGGGCATATTCAAACAAAAAAATGGAGGATAAAATTGTGAATAACAAAGTACAAGAATCTTCAATCAAATACGAAGCAAGACGTGAGTTTCTCGCGCACTGCTTGCCTAAAACACGACTTTTACAAGAGCCTATTTTCGATCCTTATTTGGTTTCCGGACATCCCAATCCATCTGGTCTTGGTGATGCAGCCCGTTTTTCGCAAACCGGTTCTTGGGGGCAAAGTTCGGTTTTATTTTCTGATCTTGAGACCTATCGTACGGCGGATAAATGCGGCAAAGCACCTTACGGCGGGGCGGAATATGGCATTCCACAGACACCTGAAGCCGACGCTGTATGCAAAAAAATTGCAGCACTTCATAATGGTCATGGAGCCGTCATCTGTCCATCGGGATTATCTGCGATAGGAGCAACTTTAGACGCATTTTCACCGAAAGCGATTCTTATCCCTGATAATGTATATGGCCCAATGATTCGATTTCTAAATAGGCGTCGTATTGAGCAAATCCGCTATCCTGCAGGTGCTTCGGCAGACGAATTTCACTCGGCTTTATTAAAAGCGCGCAGCAAATATTCTGAGTGCGAAGATTTGCTTGTTTATATCGAGGCTCCGGGCAGTGGTACGTTTGAAATTCCCGACATTGATGGTATTATAGCGATAGCACAAAATGCAAAACTCCGTACTGTTATGGACAACACCTGGGCAAGTCACATTCGTTTTAAACCGCTTGAATATGGTCTGGATATTGCTATTCAAGCGACAACAAAATATGAAGGCGGATATGGTGATACGCCATCAGGTGTTGTTATTGCCAAGCATCCAGAAGATCTAAAGATTATCGCCGACGAATTGCGCGCAACCGGTAATGGCGCAGTAGCGCCAACAACTTGCTCGCGAATTTTTCATAGAATAGATTCGACGGAAGAACGTCTCAATCAACACGCCGACACCGCTAAGCGCCTGATCGACTGGTTCTTGGAAAAACCTTTCGTCACCGCTGTTCTTTCGCCGACTTTAAGCAACTCACCGTATCACGAGCGTTTTAAACGCTATTTTGGCCAAGGGAATGGCCTGTTTAGTGTTGTTTTTCATCGAGACCTACCGGTACAGCACGTCGAGAATTTTGTTGCCGCACTGAACTTATTTTGGGTTGCCGAAAGCTGGGGCGGACATTTGTCGCTGGTATTGCCTGTGCATGCCAAACGCGAATTTACACCCCTGCCAGATGGTTATATTTTGCGTTTTCACGCCGGACTTGAAGACTATCAAGATCTTTTGCGTGATCTTAATCAAGCGGCAGCGTGCTTAGAAAACTCTGCGATATAATGGGGAATACATTAAGGGAATAGATAGATCCGGCCTTTCTTTTTTGTCATGCGAAAACATAAGACTACCGGCTTTATGTATGCTTTGGCGGATAATATGCTCAAGGCTTATTATGAAGTATTAAAAACGCCGGCCTTAACGAATTATTATAATGAATGTGTTACAAAATTCAATAAGGCATTTCAGCAGTTAGACCGTTTTTCTTGTATATTTGATGAGCAGGAATTTATTTATTTTACATTGATGGATACTAGGCAGCAGCTTGAAGCGTTGGCCTGTGATCTGAAAGAAATGCCCGGCATCGATTTGGTCATTTAACGGCAGCTTTATAACCGATTTTCCGCCTGGAACAGCTAAAATGCTATTTACAGGCGGTACGGCCTGCAATGTGGTACCTGAGTATGCTAAAGCAAGCTATGCAGGAAAAATTTATGAGGCATTTGGGGCAGCCGCCCATGCATTCACACCGGAAGCGGGCGAAAACGCCATTCTCAAATTAGCCGCTGAATTACAGGGGATTATCCAGCATCCGGTAATGGAATTTTTAATAATTTCTACAATATTTCTTTATGGAAGTTGTACATATGATTCGGTAAGGTTTGCCTCCGCAAATTGGTAAGTAATATCATAATATATTAAGCATAAATCTGCTATAGAGGTAGGTTTATGCTTATTTGCTTTATATTTAAGAATAAATGATGTAAGT
Source organism: Pelosinus sp. (assembly GCA_021372375.1). Lineage (GTDB taxonomy): Bacteria > Bacillota > Negativicutes > Propionisporales > Propionisporaceae > JAJFUN01. Next base: position 7,264 of record JAJFUN010000028.1, read on the forward strand.
AATGGCAATATGTTATTTAGAACCTGTATATATCAAGGTTTTTAAATATTTTTGACGAATACATAGGGTGTAAATAAAATGGATTATCCTGAGGATATCATTATGAATTTTGAAGAGTTGTTTGAGAAATACCAAATATTATCAGCTGAGAATACTCGTTTGAAAAAGAAAGTAGTAATCTTAACGGCAAAACTTAATAATTTTAAGTCAGTAACACAGGAGAAATCTAATGAAAAATATTCGGCTATCTGTTTGGATGGCTTAGATTCTGAAGAAAATTCATCTTCTGACTTAGCTTGTAATAATGATGAAAATCGAGTTTTGCAATCAGGTATAAATAACTTTTCCAACTCTGCCGAGAAAATAAGGTTATTTATGTCTCTATTTAAAGGGCGAAATGATGTTTATGCAAAACGATGGGAAAACAAAAAGAAGGGGACTTCGGGATATTCGCCAGTTTGCCTAAATGAATGGAAGTCTGGAGTATGCAGAAAACCAATTGGAACATGTATGGATTGTCATCATAAGTTATATGCTACTTTAGATGAAATAGTAATTGACTATCATTTGCGCGGTCATAATAATTTTATAGCAGGCATTTATCCGATGTGTCTTGATGAGACCTGCTATTTTTTAGCGATTGATTTTGATGATGGTGAATGGCAAAAGGATATTTCAGCGTTGCGCGATGTATGTGGTGAATTTAATATACCAATTACTGTTGAACGTTCTCGTTCTGGTAAAGGAGCCCATGCTTGGTTCTTCTTTGAGCACCAGATGGTGGCAACTTTGGCCAGAAAGTTCGGTACAGCTTTGCTTACTTACGCCATGACTAAGCGACATGAAATTACATTTAAGTCCTATGATAGATTGTTTCCTAATCAAGATACAATGCCCAAGGGGAGATTAGGAAATTTAATTGCGCTGCCATTGCAAAAAGAAGCAAGGAAAAATAATAACAGCGAATTTATTGATGAAAATTTTGAATCTTATAAGGATCAGTGGGCTTTTCTTGCAGCGCTAAAAAAACTTTCGGAAGCGCATATTGAGATATTAATAGAAAAACTGTGTGCGGGAAATGAACTGGGAATATTGAAAAAGGATGAAGAAGAGGCCGTTAAGCCTTGGGAAAGAAATAAGGATAAATTATTAAAAAATGATTTTCCTCAAAATATTGAAATTGTAAAAGCTAATATGATATTTATACCGAAAGCGGGTATTTCTCAAAAAGCATTAAATTATTTAAAACGCTTGGCAGCCTTTAAAAATCCTGAGTTTTATAAAGCACAGGCAATGCGTTTGCCAACTGGTAAATTGCCAAGAATTATATCTTGTTCAGAAGAAACCAAGGAATATCTATGTTTGCCAAGAGGTTGTGCTGCAGATTTAGAAGTTGTATTAAAAGATATGGATATTAATTTCCGATATATTGATAAAACAAATGACAATAGAAAAATTGATGTTGAATTTAATGGCCACTTACGGGATGAACAGCCAGCGGCTATTGAAAAATTATTGCAGGCTGATATCGGAGTGCTTTCAGGAACGACTGCGTTTGGCAAAACAGTGGTAGCAATAAAGTTGATTGCCGAAAGAAAGGTTAATACGCTCATTCTTGTTGATAAAATCAGTTTAGTTGCACAATGGAAAAATAAATTGTTGGAATTTCTAACTATAAATGAATCTTTGCCAGATGTAGATGAAGCGAAAAAGCGTGGCAAAAAAAGAGTAAAAAGTATTATTGGGCAATTAGGCGGAGGAAAAGATGATTTAAATGGCGTAATTGACATCGCTGTCATGCAGTCGCTGTATCGGATGGGGGAAGTAAAGGAATGTGTAAATAATTATGGCATGATTATTGTTGATGAATGTCATCACGTTTCAGCTTTTAGTTTTGAAAAAGTCTTAAAAAGCACAACTGCAAAATATGTGTATGGTTTAACTGCAACGCCTGTCAGGAAAGATGGACATCATCCGATTATTTTTATGCAATGCGGTACAATACGATATAGGGATGATGCTAAAAAGCAGGCGCAAAAGAGACCATTTGAACATTATGTTATACCGAGATTTACATCTTTTAGAGTTTCCTTAGACACGGAGGAAAAAGATGTATCGATACAGGAATTGTATACGGAAATTGTGGCAAATGATATACGAAATGAATTGATTATCGCTGATGTGGTTAAAAGTCATGAGGGCGGGAGAAACTGTCTTGTTTTAACCGAAAGAACTGCTCATGTTGAATTGATTGCAAAGGAACTGAGCAAAAGAATACCTAATGTTATTTCTCTTGTTGGTGGTATGGGGGCAAAGGAAACTAGAGAAATATTGCAACAAATAGCCGATATACCAGTTGATAAGCAGCTAACTTTGGTGGCTACAGGAAAATATATAGGGGAAGGTTTTGATGAACCTCGTCTTGATACGTTATTTTTGGCTATGCCGATTTCTTGGAAAGGAACGCTGCAGCAATATGCGGGGCGGCTTCACCGGTTATTTGCAGGCAAAAATGAAGCGCAAATTTACGATTATGTAGATATTTATGTAAAAATGCTGGAGAAGATGTATAATAAACGCCTGACTGGATATGCAGCAATTGGTTATAAGGCTAAGGGAGAAAGTACAAAAGAGGATTCAGTAGATATAATTTTTGATAAAAGCAATTTTTTATCGGTATTTATCAATGATATTATTACAGCGGTAAGAGAAATTTTAATTGTAAGTCCTTTTGTAACCAAGAGACGCTCGCTGGCGATGCTGAAACATTTAGAGATAGCGATACAAAATAAGGTACGAGTAATTGTTGTCACAAGACCGGCTGAAGATTTTAAGGAAAAAGATATAGGTACAGTGCAAGAAGTTTTTGACTTGTTGAAAAGTGCTGGGGTAAGTATGGTTTTTAAATCCAATATACATCAAAAGTTTGCAATTGTGGATCAAAAAATTGTTTGGTATGGCAGCATTAATTTATTGAGTTTTGGCAATGCAGAGGAAAGTATTATGAGACTGGAAAGTTCAAATATTTCTAATGAACTAGTAAAAACAATAGAAATGGCTTAAATGAAAGAGTTGAAAGGAGGATGCATAATGGTAGAAGGATTTATTAAGGGTGAAGGGAAAAATGTAGAATTTAAACGGGAACTGCCTAAGAAAAGCGAAAAGTATATTAAGTCGGTTGTGGCTTTTGCGAATACTACTGGAGGCAAGATAATTATTGGAATTGATGATGAAACACACGAAGTAATTGGCGTAGAAGAGTCTGCTGTCTTTGATATTATGGATGCAATTGCCAATACGGTATCGGATATGTGCATTCCACAGATTGTGCCGGATATTTCATTTAAAACAGTGGAGCATAAATGCATTGTCATTATTGAAATTTATCCTAGTTTGAATAGACCATACTATATTAATTCTCTCGGCAAAGAAGAAGGTACTTATATTCGTGTTGCAGGTACAACTAGAAAGGCCGATTTAACCAAGATAAAAGAGCTGGAAATGCAGGGAGCTAATCTTTCGTATGATGAAATGGTCTGCATTGATTATAAAGTTACAGACGAAGCGGTAGCAAAACTTTGTAATGACATAAAACAATGTATATTGGCATATGCAGATGCGCCGGAAACCAAAAAGACTGTAAAAGATGTTACGGTTACTAATCTGGAAAACTGGGGAGTATTAAAACGTGTAGAAGGAAAAGTTTTAGCTACAAATGCATTTGTTCTTTTAACAAGTGATCACTTTCGTTTTGCTAAGATTCAATGTGCCCGATTTAAAGGTACGGAACGTGTTGTCTTTATTGATAAAAGGGAATTTTCAGGAGCACTTTATGAGCAAATTGAAGAAGCTTATCAATTTGTTTTAAAGCATATTAATCTTGGGGCAGAGATTAGCGGTTTAGTCAGAAAGGATGTTTATGAGTTACCTGTCGGCAGTATAAGAGAAAGTATTGTGAATGCGGTTACTCATAGAAACTATATGGAAACTTCCTGTGTGCAGGTTGCAGTGTATGATGATCGGGTAGAAGTTACGTCACCAGGAATGCTTTACGGAGATTTGGATATTGAATCTATAAAACAGGGAAAATCCAAAATTAGAAATACTGGTATAGCTGAAATTTTCAACCGTATGAAGATTATTGAGGAATGGGGAACAGGAATTAGTCGGATTATATCAGGGTGTAGAGAATACGGTCTGTCAGAACCGGAATTTATTGAGCTTGGTGACAGTTTTAGGGTTAATATTTTTAGAAAACAAGAAAGTAGCCAAGAAAGTAGCCAAGAAAATTTAACCAAGACCCAAGCGGCAATATTAAATTTGATACGGGAAAACCCAAATATTACACAGCAAGAAATGGCCGAGAAAATAGGAGTTTCGTTTGCGGCAATTAAAAAGAATATAGCCTTGCTAAAGGATAGTGAGATTATTTCCAGGCTTGGTTCAACAAAAAAAGGCAGTTGGTTAATCAGGTGATATATATGGGAGCGTTGGACAGATGAGCGTCTTAGTATTTTACACGATAAGGTTTTGTTCAAAACCGTGCAAGTTGACGGTGGAGGATTCGGAATTAGCTGGAATGATAATGTTGATTTAAGCGAGAATGAACTTTGGACCAAGGGGCAGGACTGGAAATAGCTTAAACAGTAATTTTTTTATGAAGGAACTATTATATGAGCAATAAAAAAGTATTTGAAGGCAATCGAGCGGCTTGGAATCAAGCTTCGAAATATCATCAGCAGGCAAGAAAAGATTCATTGCTAAAGGGTTTTGAGAATCCTGATTTCACAACATTTAACAGTGATTATGATAATGTTGTGGTTAACAAATTAAAGCAGATTAATTTTGAGGGGAAAATTATAGCTCAAATGCAATGCCAAAACGGGCGGGAACTGTTGTCGCTCATGAAGTTTGGCGCAAAAGAAGCGATAGGGTTTGATATTTCTGATATCGCTGTATCTGAAGCCGAGCAGCTTGCCAAAGCAGCAAAGCAAAATGCAAAATTTGTACGAACCAACATTTTAGAGATTGACGATAAATACAATGATTACTTTGACTTTATCTATATTTCAGAGGGGGCACTGCAATGGTTTCCCGATTTGCATAACTATTTTGCTGTGTTATCACGGCTGCTAAAAAAAGGTGGTCAAATATTAATTTCTGAGATACATCCATTTGTTTACTTGTTTAATAATGGATTTGATTTTGAAAAACAGCAGCTTGATAAATTAACTTCTTATTTTAAGAAAGGGCCTTATCATTATGCGACAGGGATGGATTATGTTGGCGGAATAGAGTATGAATCAGACGAGTGCTTTTGGTTTATGCACAAAATTTCTGATATTATTAGCGCTATACTCCAAGCCGATATTGAGATACGAGAATTTGATGAATACAATTTAGGCAATGCTGCTGACGAGACAGTGAAATTGCTTAACGGATTTCCGCTTAGTTATATTATTATTGGCAGAAAAAAATAAATGTGAGCCAGAAATCTGGGGCAGGTTAGGTGTTTAGTGCCGGAATTACCAATAAACGTCGTACCTGTTCCCATGTTTCAAGGGGAGGCATTGACAAAAGATTAAAATGTATTAAAATATAAAATAGAATTATGAGACTGACTAGTCAAATGCTAGAGGCTGTATTCCATGACTTGGAATGCAGTCTTTTTGATTTTTAAAAATTACAGTTGGTTTAGATACAATTGACGCTACGCAACGATTTACTGTCAAGTGAGGAGGATATATGAAACGAATTCATTTACAAAGTAACAAAAAATTAATAGCAATTGCTGTTGTAGTCGGTCTTGCCTTGATGGGGAGCGGTATCTGGTGGTGGATTTATTATGCGAATACTGTATCTACAGATGATGCCAGAGTAAAAGGTACAATTGTTATTGTAAGCTCGCGTGTGTCGGCGTGTGTAGCGGAATTATTAGTTGACGAAGGGGATATTGTGCAGGCTGGGCAAGTTATTGCCAGAATGGACAGCCGGGAATTTGAAATTCAAGTCGCTAAGGCCAAGGCAAATTTGGCATCAGCACATGCCAAGCTGGCTGCAATTAAGGCCGGCAACAGGCCGCAGCAGGTGGCACAGGCTTCAGCCCTGGCTGATTCAGCAGAGGCAAATCTCGATAATGCTAAAAAAGCGTATGAGCGTGCAAGCCTGCTTTATTCTAAAGGCGCACTGCCGGCTCAGCAGCTAGATGCGGCTCAGGCTGCTTTAGCTGTTGCGCAGGCACAGTATGCGGCGGCAAATCAGTCAGTTAGCTTGACGGCTGAGGGTTCGCGCTTAGAAGATATAGAAGCGGCGATGGCAGAGGTTGAACAGGCTGCCGCTACACTAAAAAATGCAGAGCTACAACTAGATAATGCAACCATTGTTGCGCCGATTTTTGGTGTTGTCGCGTTAAAATCAGTAAATGTTGGTGAAAGTACTACCGTTGGCCAGCCGATATTTAATATTGTGGATAGCAATAATGTATGGGTCTCCGCCAATATTGAGGAGACAAATGTCGGCAAAATTCATGTTGGGCAAAGCGTGACTTTTTCAGTTGACGCCTTTCCAGGAAAAAAGTTTACAGGAAAAGTATACGAAGTGGGCGCTGCGACTAAGTCGCAGTTTGCTCTTTTGCCTAATGAAAATACAGCGGGAAACTATACTAAATTGGCGCAAAAATTACCGGTAAAGATAACTATAGTAGACACAAATAATGAGAAGTTAAAGCCAGGTATGTCTGCTGTAATTTGCATTGATATTCTGTCTTGTTAAGGGTGTAAAAATGGATCAAACAAAAAATGACAATAAATATATAATACTATTTACAGTTACGATTGGCACAATGCTCAGTGCGTATTTAAGCAATTCGGTAAGTATTGCGCTTCCTAATATTATGCAGGTCTTTGGATTTAGTATGGATTCTGTAGCGTGGGTAACGCTTTCGTATATGCTGCCATATGGTTCTATTTTGCCTATTACTGGCAAGCTCGGCGATCAATTTGGCCGAAAGCGCATATATTTGACGGGACTGGCTATTTTTACGGCAGCGACATTGTTTGTCGGTTTAGCCTGGAATAGTACCATGCTGATTTTCTTTCGCCTCATACAGGGAGTTGGCTCTGGTTTGTTATTTCCTAATGCCATGGCGTTAGTATCGGAAGCTTTTCCAAGTAGTGAAAGGGGGCAGGCGCTAGGCTTGTGGGGAGCTTTGGGGGCAGCCGGTACTGCTTTAGGACCGACTGTCGGCGGATTAATTATTGAATATTTGGATTGGCGGCTGTTATTTTTTTCGGTTTTGCCGGCAGCCGCTATCGGGCTGGTTTTAGGCAGCAAGGTGCTAGTTGAATCCAAAGCGCATAACGGAGCGAACAAAATTGACTACATCGGCGGAATACTGCTGGTAACCAGTCTGAGTTGTCTGTTGGTGGCGCTTAATCAAGGAGCTAAAGAAGGGTGGACATCCTTATATATAATGAGTCTGTCAAGCGTTGGCATACTATTTATGGTTATTTTTATTGTGGTGGAAAGGCATATTAAAAAGCCGGCGGTTGATTTGGCGCTATTTAAGAATAGTACCTTTACCGCATCGAATTTGGTCGGATTCTTATCGTTTATGACGACCAATGGAGGGTTGTTTCTTTTGCCATTCTATTTGCGGGATATTCAAGGCTTTACCGCGTTGAAAGCCGGCATCGCCATGCTGCCTCATGCGCTATTGCTAGTCATAGTATCGCCTTTAGGCGGCAGGTTGGGAAATGTATATGGGGCGAGGATTCCTGCAGCGTTGGGGACGGCAATTATGGCCGGTGCCCTTTTTTCTTTACGCTGGCTTGATGAATCTACGTCTTATTCTTATGTCGCGGCGGGACTAATCATCATGGGAGTGGGCAGGGCGCTTACCATGTCACCCTTGTCAAATGGCGTAATGGGGTCGCTGCCCAAAGATAAACTAGGCGTTGGTTCCGGTGTCTTTAATCTCTTTAAAAATTTTGGTGGTAGTGTCGGTGTTGCCGTAATGGGTTCATTGTTTGACGCCAGACAAACACTACACAGCGACATCTACAAGGATTATATTAACAGTAGTTCGCAGGCGGTATCATTTGCATTATCCACATTGCAAAATTATTTTGGTCACAATGGATTTACTTTAGGACAGTCCCAATCTCTGACATTAAATACGCTGCAGGAGATGGTAACGAGACAAGCGGCGATCGCAGCTTATGAAGACGTCTTTTTGGTAACAGGCATATTATGTGCCGTTGGTATCTTACCCGCTTTATTTATTCAAAAGACTCAAAAAATAAAATCGCCGCGTAGTGAATTGGTACGAGACAAGGGGCACGCACAGGTCACAATTCAGCCATATGATTTGGCTGAGGTTCGGCCAGAAAAATCTTTTAGGGAGAACTATTCCCAACATTAATTATTGATGAAGCCCAGGATACTAGCCACGTTCAGATGAAATTGATAGAACTGCTTATACGAAACGGTTTAGAAGAGATTACGTTGATTGGCGATCCAGATCAAGCAATATATGAGTGGTCTAAACAGGGTTAGCATTGCAAGCAACTGCGGGCTGTGCTATTAAATATTGACAAGCGATAGAAAGAATGCTATTCTATCACATATAATTGTTAAATGTGCTGATCAGACTACTGAAGGCCAAAGAAACTAGTATAGTTTCTTTGGCCTTTTCTTTTTCTAACGAACAAGGAGGTTTTATTATGCTGATACGTCACACCGGTGATTATACCTGGGAGGATGTACCCGTTCTTGCCTATAAAGAAGAAAATCTTACTTGCTTTAAAAGTGTTACCAGGCAAGTGCTCATAAACGCTGTGCCGCAGCTGCCTTGTCAGCTACGCTATTTTGAAGTTGCGCCAGGAGGGTATTCGACTTTGGAAAAGCATGAACATGTCCATTTTGTCGTAATCTTTCACGGTGAGGGGAGAGCGTTAATTGACGGAAAAGTACATACTGTAAAGGAAAAGGACGTAATTTTTATTCCATCTTTGACGTGGCATCAGTTCCGTGCTGGTGAAGACAGCCCGCTCGGCTTTTTATGCCTGGTGGCGGAAGACCGGGATAGACCGGTTTTACCTACTTCGGAAGATTTAACAGTTTTAAGGGAAAATAGCAGTATTGCTGATTTTATAAGGAGCTGATGCGCGTGAGCAAAGAAAAACAGTTCGGTTTTAATACCCGCATGGTGCATCGGTTTATCTGAATTTTAAACATTAAGCCTATTGACGATTAACAAAAGCTGTGATATACTATATAAAATTGTAAAATTAGTAACAAGCTAATCAGATAACTGAAGGCTAAAAGAATTTTCATGCAAGAAATTCTTTTAGCCTTTTTTATTTTTATTATCCTCTGCTGATCAGGGAATGGCCTGAAGGCAAGGTATCTGTAAGAAAATATACTTTGCTACATTATTATTGAGAGACTGTTACATTGTAACAGTGTCTACGAGTTGAGGAGAGTGCTTATGGCGGAGAATAGTAGAGCTAGAAAAAGTACTGTGAAGACTTCATGGATTGAAGAAAGTGAAAGAGAGGTGAGTTTGTATAAAAAGCCGCCATCACAGGTACTGGAAATTATTAATCACTTTTTATTTACTGCAGAAAATGGTTCGCTGATCTTAACTGTGCAAGATGGGTTTATTGTAAAAATTGAAAAAGCAGAAAAGTACATTATATCCAGCAAAGGTCGCGAGACAGGCTACGTGAAGTATGGCAAACCAACTGGGGCACTGCCACTGCTGGGGCGAATTATCGATGAACTGAAGAAGATACAATATGGGCAGATGGTGATACGCTTTCTTAATGGCAAGGTGGAGCAGATTGAACTGACTGAAAAGAAACGTGTCAATGAAACGCAAGGCTTAAATGGTGATGGTATATAAAGATATTATGGAATAATAATTAATAAATAATTTATATTTTGTAAAAGTTCTTGCATTTATGTGGTTTTTATGTATAATATTGAGATATAACTTCATATTGAAAGCCGATTAGTAAAAAAGCTGAAGGCTAGTGAAACATTTTTAAATGTTCTCGCTAGCCTTTTTTAGTTATTTTAAAATTTTAGGGGGATTACAAATGAGTAAAAAAATTAAACAAATTGCTATTTATGGGAAAGGCGGTATTGGCAAATCTACTACAACTTCAAATATTAGTGCAGCATTATCGAAATTGGGCTTGAAAGTAATGCAATTTGGCTGTGACCCTAAAGCTGATTCAACAAATACGCTGCGCGGCGGTACTTATATTCCAACAGTGCTTGATACAATGAGAGAAAAAACGCAGGTAAAACCAGAAGATGTTATTTTTAAAGGCTTTAATGGGGTATATTGCGTAGAAGCCGGCGGTCCGGCTCCAGGGGTAGGCTGCGCTGGACGCGGTATTATTACGGCAGTACAGCTCTTGAAACAGTTAAAGGTTTATGAGGAACTGGATTTGGATGTAGTTATTTATGACGTTTTGGGTGACGTAGTTTGCGGCGGATTTGCCGTGCCGATTCGTGAAGGCATTGCCGAGCATGTATTTACCGTTTCTTCTGCTGATTTTATGGCCATTTACGCGGCTAATAATTTGTTCAAAGGCATTCAAAAATACTCTAATTCCGGTGGGGCGCTACTGGGCGGTTTAATTGCCAATTCCATTAATGCACCATATTCCAAAGAAATAGTTGATGATTTTGTGGCTAGAACCAAAACCAGAGTGGTTGAATATGTACCGCGTTCAGTTACGGTAACGCAGGCTGAGCTGCAAGGTAAAACTACCATTGAGGCATTCCCTGATTCGGCTCAGGCCAAAGTGTATAGCCAATTAGCGAACAAGATTATCGAAACTACCGAGTCTAAGGTTCCGGCGCCGCTTAATACATCAGAGTTGAGAGAGTGGGCTGCAAAGTGGGCGGATCAACTGCTCGCGATTGAGACAGGCGAGGTTCGCGGTCAGGCCGCAAGTATATAAAACTTAAGTAGCGTAAAGCTGAACAGAATGATCTGAAGGCTGCAGAACAATTCTTGTTTCTGCAGCCTTGTTCTTATCTTTGAAGTAATGTGGAAAGAAGAGGTGTAGTTATGAGCCAATTTTGCTCGGGTAAGTTTAGTGAAGAACTATTAGAAAAAACCAAGAAACACCCTTGTTATTCTAGTGAGGCGCATCATAAATTTGCGCGCATGCATTTGCCTGTAGCGCCAAGGTGCAATGTACAGTGCAATTACTGCAATCGTAAGTTTGATTGTGTAAATGAAAGTCGCCCGGGAGTTACCAGTGAGGTTTTGACGCCGGAACTTGCGGCCGAAAAGTTTGAATGGGTGAAAGGCGAAATTGGCGAACTCAGTGTAGTAGGCATTGCCGGGCCTGGTGATGCGCTGGCCGAGTGGCCTGCTACCAAAGCGACAATTCAAAAAATCAAAGCAGTGAATCCTGATATTATTTTTTGCTTATCTACCAATGGCCTCTTGCTGCCAACCTATGCAGAGGAAATTGCCCAAATGGGTATAGGGCATGTCACTGTTACAGTTAATGCAATCGATCCCGAAATCGGAGCTAAGGTGTATAGACATGTAATCTATAAAAACAAGTATTATCAAGGGGTAGAAGCAGCCAAGATACTGCTGAAAAACCAACTGTCAGGCATAGAGTACTTAACAGCACACGGGATATTAGTAAAAATCAATA
>JAJFUN010000011.1 GCA_021372375.1 Pelosinus sp.
ATTTTAATATAACGCCTAATGTGGTAGAATTTTTAATGTAGTTTATACAGTTAGGAGTGGCTTTTTCATGCCCAAACAAAAAATTCCCGCACTTGAATATCTGCGCGGCATATCCATGCTGGGTGTCCTCGGAATTCATACAGGCGCCTATTCGCTGAGTAATCCGCACACCAACATCCATCTATTTGCCTTATTAGAAATCTGTTCCCGCTTTAGTGTACCGATTTTCTTTTTTATTTCTGCCTTTGGCTTATTTCTGCACCAGGATCTCAGTAAGCCGCTTGATTATTGGAAGTTTATAAAACGCCGGCTGCGTACTGTACTGCTCCCGTATACAGTATGGAGTATGCTTTATATACTGTACTCGGCCTGGCAAAGTCACAATCTTGCCGTTTTAGGACCGCTAAACATTATTAAATCGTTATTTTTCGGTCTAGCGTCCTATCAATTATACTTTTTGGTGGTGTTATTATGGTTTTATGCCCTTATGCCGCTGTGGCGAAAAGCTGTATATCTTATCCTACAAAAACCAGTATGCAGCCTTTCTGGCCTGCTGCTCATGCAAATTCTGTTTGATTACTATTCTAGTTATATTCTGCATGCAAACTTTGCCAATGGCTTTATTAATATGTTACTAGAATATCGTCTCAATTACTGGGTAATGCATTATTTTTTTATTTTTCTATTAGGCGGCGTATGTGCTGTACAATATGAACAGTTTAAGATCTTTTTACATAAATTTTCGCACTCCATTACTGTTTTTTTTCTATTTTCACTAGGAGGTTTACTCAGTTTTTATTATTATCTGGTGCTGCACAAAGGCTACTCCTTGGAAGAAAGCGTCAATACCGCGCACCAGCTAAGTCCGTTTGGTATACTCTACACGTTAGGTATTACTATTTTCTTATTTAAAATACTTAGCTCGCCAAATATTCCTAAGTTCCTTCGTGCATGCTTATCACTGCTGGGCGTTCATTCCTATTTTATTTACCTGTTTCACCCCTTTGCTATGTATGGCCTTACAGCCTACCTGCACCACCACGGCATTATAATGAATGGACTGGTTACCATCATCTTCTACTTAAGTGCACTAAGCATCAGTATCCTAATGGCCATCATGATGAAAAAAGCCGGTACGGCGCTGCCGCTCATTAGCTATCTCTTGACAGGCGCAAGTAAAGCAAAACGTAGCTGATATATAAAAGCCGGAGCGATATGCTCCGGCTTTTATATATCAGCCCTTAATTCAACAAAGCCTAATTGCTTTTTCTCGTGTTCCGAAATCAGCATTGGTTCTATTAATGCATCATCCGCTGGCATATTCTTTTCCGGATGACGCTTGGTACGCAGCCAAAAAAGCAGCAGCAGCTGGCAAAATTTCTTAACGGATTTCTGATTAACAAACACGCTATCATTTTCTTTGGGAAGATTCACCCAGCACTTATATACCTCAGCAATCATATCACCTGTTGTATAGATAATATCTTGTCTAGCTGAATAAGTCAAAAGAGCGATATTCTCTTTCAAAATTTGCAGCAAAACTGCTTTGCGATACCCATCGCTATGTTCCCCAAACTTAAGTTCCGCCACAAACATTTTCCGGCCTGTCTCGAGCAAATAATATAGTAAGGAAAAAGCTGTTTTAATGCCATGTTGACTAATCGACAGCCGAATAACATAGCCTGCCTTGTGCACGGCATCAAGCATCATATCTAGCTGGTGCTGTTTAGCAGCCAGCAATAGCATTTGCTCGATAATATAGCTAGCCAGCTTCGAATAGGGATTTAGCGCCGCCATACCCGCAATATTGCCCCACTCTGTCAGCCACAGTGTAATGCTGCCTTTTGTAAAGCAGTTTGCATCAAACATCCGCCAGGCAAATTCCAATAAAATATTGAACATGCTAAGATTATCCGCTTTTACAATGCGATATAACCACACTGAATATAAGAGCGCCATTTCACTTGCCACAAGCTCATTTTGCCCGGTGATAACCCAGTTTATGAGCCGGGCATTAATTTCGCGAAACAACGCTGTCTCTTTTCTTCGCAGCACCAAAACTCCCATAATACGCACAGACCTGAGAGCAGCAAGCAAAGCTTCTTCTTCACTATTGTCGTCAAGTCTTTCTACTATGCTAAATATAGCATCCGAAACTTTTGCCGCGATAAAAGGCTGTCTTTCTTTAAGGGCCACTGCACCAATTAGTGTCAGCTGCTCTACCGCCATCTTCATATCGGCTGCAGGCATTTGATAAATTAATGGCCGAAAGGCTTCTAAAATAATAGCCGCACTATCCACCTCTTTAGCCTTTAAAGCAGTCACGATAATACTCATCAGCCGCATAGTTTCATCACAGCGTATTATTTTTTCGCCTAGAGCCAACTTTAACACATCCACCGTTTTATAAACAGCTGCTTGATCTTTACTGTTAACCGCTTTTGTTATGAGGCTATATATTTCTTTTAATAACTTTTCAGAAGCTTCCTTGCTTCTCTTACGGCTTTTAACAATTCGCGCAAGGCGCCTTGCTACCGCATTGATTTGCCATTCTAGCTGCCGGGTTTTACGCCTAATAATAACGCCTAATACACTAACAATACCTATTATACATATGGAGACTATCAAGACCGTAGACATAGTGCCTCCTGGAATAAAAATTTTACTTCTAACAAACATTCTATTAGTGACAAGCTAATTCCTGCACGGCGAAAATTTTCCGCACTAAATATGTTAAATTTTTCAATTATTTCTATAGCGAATATAAAAAGACACTTTGCGCTTGGCACAAAGTGTCTTTTTATATTATTATTAACGTGCGTTTGCTGCACCTTTAAATACAAGACCGCGCGCCGCGTCTACCGTAATTACCATCCCATCCTGAAGTCTTTCGGTAGCACCGTCTACACCGACAATAACCGGCATACCAAAGCTTACACCGACAACCGCCGCATGAGAGGTAAGTCCCCCTTCTTCAGCGACAATAGCACCGGCCTTAGCGGCAAAAGCTGCTGTTTCTTCATCTACACTATTGATTACTAAAATGTCACCCGCTTGAAATTTACTCTTTACATCTTTAATTGAGTTAGCCAAACATACTTTGCCAGTCACAGCACGCTGCCCAATGCCCATACCGCGAAGCAAAATATCGCCTACCACATGTACCCTGATCATGTTCGTCGAACCAGATGTACCAACAGGTAAACCAGCAGTAATAATTACCAAATCGCCATCGTTAACCGCACCTGCTTTTTTCGCACAGCGTACAGCATTGTTTACCATTTCATCACTGTTTGTAGTAGATACGCCAAGTACCGGATACACCCCCCATAGGAGCAGCATACGACGCATGGTTTTTTTGTGCGGTGTTACAGCAACAACATTGGCTTTGGCACGATATTTGGAAACCATTCTGGCTGTATAGCCATGTTCTGTAGCTGTCAAAATGGCTGTAGCGCCAAGCTCATAAGCAATCTGTGCGGTAGCATGACTGATAGCACTGGTAGTTGTGCGCTGATTTTCAAGGCCTTTGGCCATAAGGATTTCTGGATATTTTAAAGCGCCTTCAATACGCATGGCAATACGTGACATGGTTTCCACTGCTTCTACCGGATAATTGCCAGAAGCCGTTTCACCGCTCAGCATAATGGCATCAGTACCATCCATAATGGCATTGGCGACGTCACTGGCTTCCGCCCGTGTCGGACGCGGATTATTAATCATTGATTCGAGCATTTGCGTAGCTGTAATTACCGGTTTACCGGCTTTATTACATTTTTCAATAAGCATTTTTTGTACTACTGGTACTTCTTCGGTCGGAATTTCTACGCCCAAATCACCGCGGGCAACCATGATGCCGTCAGCAACCTTTAAAATTTCATCAATATTTTTTACGCCTTCGGCGTTTTCAATCTTGGCAATAATGTCCATGCTAGCATTGGCGCTTTCTAATACTTTGCGGATAGCCAGTACATCAGCTGCCCGCTGCACAAAAGAAGCAGCAATAAAATCCATATCCTGCTCAACCCCAAACAAAATATCAGAAATATCCTTTTCGGATAAAAACGGCAAATTAACGCTTACGCCAGGAGCTGCAACGCGCTTGCGGTCACCAATCTCACCGCTGTTAAGTACTGTAGTGATAATATTGTTGCCTTCCACGCTTTCCACGCGCAGGCTGACAAGTCCGTCAGACAACAAAATAATATTGCCTGCAGACACTTCCTGCGGCAATAATGTATGATTTACAGAGGAAATCTCTGCTGTACCCATAATGTCCTCAGACGTCAGCACAAACTTTTGACCTTCCACTAATTTGACTTTGCCTGCCGTAAATTTGCCAAGGCGCATCTCCGGGCCTTTGGTATCAAGTAGCAAGGCCACATTAGCATCAGTTTTCGCTGCCGTTTCCCGCATCAATTTAATGCGTCCAGCCTGTTCTTCATGCGAGCCATGGGAAAAATTAAATCTAGCTACATTCATGCCTGCTTTTATCAAATTCTCCATGATGGCAGACTTTTCAGTACTTGGCCCCATTGTACAAATTATTTTTGTTTTTTTTATCAATCAAATACACACTCCTCAGTTATTCCTCTTATTTAATTACTGCATTTTGACAAATAATGGCATGTGCCTCATCTGCTTCTGATTCTAACACCAAAATTTCATACATACCATCACCTTGCGCTGAAGCAACGCCAGCTGGACGCATATTGGCCAAAATACCTTCATCACACAATAAATTTTTCAGCATTTCCGCCTGCGCTCGGTTTGATGCAATATATATAGCTGTCCACATGATGCCGCCTCCTAAACGAGTTAATTAATCATATATTTTGCAATAAACTAATTTTACTAAAATTATAATGCTAACTTCCTATTATACAGTATTCCTATTAAGCCAACAATATAATCACAGCACTGCCCCAGGCTATTGCATGAAATCATAAAATATAAGAACACTACCATATAACATAAACCCTGCTATAATTAAGATAATACCACAATTTATGGAGGGCTGTCACATGATTTTCAGAAAAAAGT